>CAJMOO010000092.1 GCA_905215045.1 uncultured bacterium
TTCACATACTATCATATGTTATCCCGTTAACGGAGGATACCGGCACAGCTTACTTCATTCAGCCTGCAGCTTGGGGGTGATCTTCCTTCTTATCTTACTAACACCCGGCTTCCACCGCCCCGGACTCGCTCATGCGTTCATGATAGAAGTACTGTCTCCTTCTTCGCTTTTATCATACTAAGTTATCTTAACACTTAAAATGGCGATTCGTCAATATTGAATTGTATGTTTTCGCATTTCTTTTTGTTTATTTTGTATGGAATACTTCGTAATAATGTTTCAGGCAATCTTTAAATCCATCTTTTGCAAGTGTTACACTATCATAGTAACTTCTTTCGGCATATCCATCTTTTGTATTATCTCTTGCTGCATTTAATAAGTCTGTACAGATATTTACTTTCGCAATTCCAAGTTCTACTGCTTTGGATAAGTTTTCATCTCCAGAACCAGATCCTCCATGAAGTACTAGTGGAATAGAAACCTCGGTTGCAATTTCTTGTAATCTTTCAAAATTCAGATGTGGAATTCCTTTGTATTCTCCATGAGCTGTTCCAATAGATACTGCAAGGGAATCAACTCCTGTTTGTTCTACAAATTTCTTTGCTTCTTCTGGTGTTGTTAACATTGTATTTCCTTCAACATGATAGCTGTCTCCTTCTCCTACGTGTCCGATTTCAGCTTCTACCGTAACATTTCTTTCATGTGCATATGCTACGATTTCTTTTGTCTTTGCCACATTTTCTTCAAATGGAAGGCTTGATCCATCAATCATAACGGAGGTAAATCCGACATCAATAGCTTTCTTAACCAACTCGATCGTAAATCCATGATCATAATGAAGCGCGATATCTTGGTTACTTTTTTCTGCGTAATATTTTACGATCGCTGCTGCTTCTTCAATACCTAATGTCGGTGTATGTACCTCCGCCAGACACACCATCAATGGGTGTTTTGTTTCTTCTGCCGCCTCGATCACTCCTTTGATATTCTCAAGGTTTACAATGTTGGCTGCTGGGACTGCGTAATGTCCTGCTTTGGCTTCTTCTAACATCTTTTTACTGTTTACTAACATCTGTTTCATCCTCCCGAAAATTCATTCTAAAATTTTACTTTATAAGTTCCACTTGTATCATTTTTAAAAATTAGCTAACAGATAATCTTCTGCTTCTTTGGACCATAATCCATTATGTTCTTTTGTAATCTTAGCTAATTCTTTAAATCTATCATCTGTTTTTCCTTTTTCTTCAAAATCTTCAATTGCTGTTAGTTCAAGATTCTTTCCAAGATACATCAGTTTCTTTCCTCCTGGAATCTTTGGAAGATTCAATATCGTATTGATCTGTGCATCAATTCCCCCGATATGCGTGATCATAACAGCTGGATCTAATCTTCCTTCTCCTGCAAGTTTTAAACATTCTTTCATATCATCGGTATTCCCACCGCTTGATCCTACCAGATGGTGCATCTTATAATGTACGTCAAAGAAATTAAACATCGCAGATAATTTTGGATCCACTGGTCCTGCGAAGAAGTTTAAGCATCCATCAAATTCTAAAATCTCATCTGCCATCTCGATCACTGGTCTAACTGGTGCATATACAGATACATCATCAAATCCTGTTCCACCAGTTAAATCTCTTAATGTCTTCACTGGGTCATCGACTTTCGCAGTATTGACAAAATGGATTTCAACACCTCGTTCTTTGGCATATTCTTCTGTAAATAATTCACTAGCTCTTTTTAATCTTACTTCATCAATGTCTGTGATCACCAGTAAAGAAGGTTTACGATCACAATTTAACATATAACTGATCGCTCCTAATCCCATTGGACCGCAGCTTGCAAGAAGTGCACTCTTTCCACCTTCTACAATTCCCATCTTATGTTCATAAACACCACGTTCACTGTGGTACATAGAATGGAATGCCCCAATGATACAGCTCATAGGCTCCGCCAGTGATGCCTCAAAAAATGCACTGTTTTCATCAAAAGGTAATAAGCAGTCTTTTTCCATTACAATTGGCGGAACTTTGATAAAGGTTGCTGCTCCTCCGCAGTATTCATAAGAATATCCGATGGCTGCCATAGAACCTTTGATATTGATCGCTGGCTGCATGGTATATTTTGTTCCAACTTGATATTTATCTTTCCACTTCGCCCCAACTTCACGAATGATTCCTGCAAATTCATGTCCTACGATGATCGGATGTTCGCTGATATCATCGTTGACTCTCTGATGTTTTGCTCCCTGAATAGATTCTTTGTAAGTAGACATGCAGACACTGTCAGTGATCAGTTCCATTAAGATCTCATCGTCTTTCAGTTCTCCCATATCAAATTCTTCTAATCTTAAATCTGATTCCCCATAAAGTCTGACTGCTCTTGTCTTCATAGCTTATCCCTTTTCCTTTCTGTTTGCGTCGTGTGGTCATATGACCATGTACATTGTCATTTGATATTTTTTATTATAGATTCGACGTTTTTATTTGTCAATACAATTTTTTATTTTTCCATCACACAAAAAGTGCTGATTTACAAGATTTTTACAATAAAAAAGAAGCTGATATGCTTACTTTTATTTGCATATCAGCTTCATATTCTTATCTCTATATTATTTTAATAATAACTCTGCCGTCGGCACATCTGTTACCAATACATTCACTAATCCACCTGCGATCGCACCTTTGATTGCTTCAATCTTATCTTTTCCATAAGACATTCCGACTCTGACTGGTATCTTTGCGATCTTATCCAATGAAATTCCAACCATTTTTCTTTTCAGATCCTCATCAACCGTCTGGCCATTCTTGTCATAAATCCTTCCAACGATTTCTCCAACGGCACCTTTTCTCACTAGTTCCTTGTATTCTTCCTTTGTCCGTATTTCTGCCTTGATAATCGAAGAATCGTCCTGCATCGATCCGATTCCGATCAATGCAATGTCCGCTGTTTCTGCCATATGAAGAACTTTAGCGATTTCATCAATACTTTCGATCAACTCTTTTTCTTTTGTACCTTCCACATACATTGGTGCAGACAAGTTATAACTTGCACAGTGTAATAAATTTCCGACTTTCGTTGCAAGTGTATTGGAATATGTTGTTGTATTCCATGAATCTGACTGTATCGCTCCCGGTGTTCCAAGAAATGGAACAACTTTTACATTCTGAAATGAAAGAGATCTAAGACGTTCATCTTTCGCCAACTGCTCCACAAATTCATGCATGGCTCTTCCCCATGTCATTCCAAATACCATGTTTTTTTTCAAAACTCTTAGAATATAGTCTACCGCTTGAAACGCTACTTCTTGATCCGATGACTGTTCATATGCCGGAACAGCGATCAATGCTTCTGTCAATCCATATTTTTCTTCTAATTTCCGTTCCAATGCAAGATCACTTTGTTCAGGATATTGAATCCTGATCTGAACATACCCTTCATTTCTCGCCTGGATCAATGCTCTGGAAATACTGGTTCTTGATGTATGTAATTTTTTCGCAATCTCTTGTTGCGATAATCCATCACGGTAATAAAGTTCTGCTGCTTTTATTAAAAAACGATCACTTTTCATCTGGCTTCCTCCGTCGTGAATACGCCACATTTCATATGTGACTTTCTATATTTATATTATCTGGTTTTTTATTTATTTTCAATGCACATTTTTATATTTTCTTAATCTGTTTTATCGGATATTTTGATTGTACGAAAACAAAGATCATGATCTTATCTTTTTATCAGATTTTACGCTTTCTTAACGTTTTATTTACTAAATTTTATAATTTTTGTATATAATTATATGTTAAAATAGTAGTTAACTAATGTTAGATGGTTTAAATACAAATATAAAACCAGAAGGGAGATAAATTCATGTTAAGAATTGGAATTTTAACCAGTGGCGGCGACTGTCAGGCATTGAATGCTGCCATGCGTGGTGTAATAAAAGGTTTAAGTGTAAAGAGAAATGATCTGGAGATCTATGGTTTCCGCGATGGATATAAAGGTCTGATCTACGATATTGCTGACCGTATGACACCAGATGATTTTTCTGGAATCTTAAACCGTGGAGGTACAATTCTTGGAACTTCCAGACAGCCATTCAAAAAGATGCGCATCCCTGATGAAAACGGTCTTGATAAAGTCGAGGCAATGAAAAGTAATTACCGCAAATATAAATTAGACTGTCTTGTAGTTCTTGGCGGTAACGGAACTCACAAAACTGCAAATATGCTTCGTGAAGAAGGTTTAAATGTTGTAACACTTCCAAAGACAATTGACAATGATCTTTGGGGAACTGAAATGACATTCGGATTCCAGAGTGCCGTTGATATTGCAACTGATACGATCGACCGAATCCATACAACAGCTTCTTCTCACAGCCGTGTATTTATCATCGAGGTTATGGGGCATAAAGTCGGACATGTTACCCTGCAATCAGGAATTGCTGGTGGAGCTGACGTAATCCTGCTGCCTGAAATTCCTTATGATATTGATAAAGTAGCCGAAGTTGTTGAAAACCGCTTTGCAGCTGGAAAGAAATTCTCGATTATCGCAGTTGCTGAAGGTGCTATTTCAAAAGAAGATGCGAAGTTAAAGAAGAAACAGTATAAGGCAAAACTTGCAGAAAGAAGATATCCTTCTGTTGCTTATGAGATTGCAGCTGCACTAGAAGAAAAAACAAATCGTGAGATCAGAGTCACCGTTCCAGGACATACACAGCGTGGTGGTGCTCCTTGTGCTTACGACCGTGTACTTGCTACAAGAGTTGGAGCATATGCCGCTGAATTGATCCTTAATAAAGAGTATGGCTATATGGTTGGTATCGTTGATGGAGATACAAAAAAGGTTCCATTATCTGAAGTTGCCGGAAAATTAAAATATGTTGATCCGAAGTGCCAGATGATTAAGGACGCTAAGACGATTGGTATAAGTTTTGGTGAGTAAATTGTAGTTTGATGACGGAAATTATTGGTGGAATATTATAAAAATGGTTATATGTCTGCGACGCGCTCTCGCTCGACTCACTACGCAGCTGTACTAAGCTCCTGAATGATCTTACGATCATCCACTCGCTAAGTGCAGGCGTGTTCCTACGGTCGCCGACATATAACCATTTTTATAATATTCAAATAATTTACGTAATTCAAATCACTATACAGTGTGTATGTTGTATGGTATTGATTGATAATTTTTGTATTCGTTAACAGAAGTTTAGCTAAAATCTACAAGCACCGATTTGTAGGGTAGTTTGATGAACTGAAGTTATTGGTGGGGGTGAATATTTTACTATATTAGCATTTATAATAAACATCTGTCTACCACTACAAAAATTGAAAAACAATAATGTTTAACATACATCCATCAGCCTGAATTTTCTTATTTTTATGATTGAAAGTCTTCAGGTATTTAGAGAAAAAATGAAAGATAGCATGTGAGCAACGATCGAATCCCATAGGAGTTTTGACGGAATCGCAGCTGGATCGCAATGTCATTAAGTTAAGAATCAGTATTGTTATCTCATCAACAGATATTCATTATGTCTGTTGGTGAGATTTTTATTTTCTGCATTCCAAAAAGACAGATTGATTTCTGCCTACAAAAAGATTATATTAAAGTTGATGTTAGTTGTGTCTGAAAGTGGTAAAAACACTCTGATGTCTGGACTTATCTCGTTTAAACGATCGTCCATCCCTGATCGGAGTCATTTCCATTAATATATGTCCTTCTACATCATTTGGAGTTTTTGCATTTCGGAGATAGTCCTTGCACATTTGGAGTGCATTGGTCATATTCGGTTTATATTGATACTTTCCACGATCTCTTTTATATCGCAAATGTTGGGTGATCGTGGTCGTAAAGTTATAAAAGATCATCTTGGCCCATATCTCCTGTTGCAAAAACTCTATTTTTTTTGAATGAAATTCCAGAAGATTGGCAGAATACTTGATCAAACGAAAAGATGTTTCTATTTTCCAGCGTATACAATAAAGTTTTTTTAGTGTTTCTGGTGGAAATTTATTTGCTGGCAGATTCGTGATCAGACATTCTTTCTGTCCATTCGGAAGTACGATCATCACAAAACGCAATGTCATTTTTACATAAGGGTGTTCTTTGTTTATAAAATAGGGTGAATTTCTTGTAGCGACCCTTTTATAAAGCTCTGGATTAGCTTTTGTCCTTTTGTTTTGTGTTTTCGTATAAATATAGGTAACTGTTTTATCAAAAGTACCATCTCTTGGAAATGGATATCCTTTGATCATACTGCCCTGTCCAAAATCTTCTCTTGCACGGATCAGGAAATAGTTTCCATCATGTTGGATCTGTGCCATCAGCAGATAACTTTCATAGCCACGGTCTGCGATAAACAGAGCTTTCTGCGGAAAATTTTTACGTTCCAACATCACAGAAAATACGAGAGTTTCACTATGTGTTCGAAAAGGTTCGATATAAGCATCACAGTATCTTTCATTGATAAGATCATAGATACAGGAAACATGAAACTGATAAGCAGGTCGGGTACAGTCTTTATTGGTACGTACGCGTGCGTATTCTTTATTTTCATTTATTCTGTCCATAGGGACCGTGACACCAGTACCATCAACAGATAAAATATGAAGATTATACAAAGTTTTATCTGGAAACGGGTCATTAAATCTGTAAAAAAGAGTTTGAAATGCAGACAATTTTAATTTTTTTTGCTGTTGAAGAAATGCAGAAGTAGTTGGAGTTTTTTCAACTTTTGGAATGTAGCGTTTTATGCAACGGCCAATGCTGCCAGCATCATAAGTAACAATCGTATTAATGGTATCTTGAAAGGATAGTTTTCTTTTTCTTGTAAAATCTTTTTCTGGATTTTTAACATACGAATCTCGATTTTTAGCCATATCATTTAATATAGTTAAATAACGTTTTTTTACTTTCTGTGCATACTTCATAATCATTCACCTCCTACCTAATACATCACTCTTTATCCTGAGTTTGTCAATATATAAAAACAGAGATAAAAGATAAATTTAAAACTTATCTTTTATCTCTGTTTTTCTTAACTTAATGACATTGCA
>CAJMOO010000093.1 GCA_905215045.1 uncultured bacterium
CCAAGCCGGCTGCGAATCCGCAAAAAACGTGGCAAAATTCTAATGCTACTCTTCCGATCGTTTATTTATTTTTTATCATATACCTGAAGGCTAAAGTGTGGACAATTACAAGATTGGAAAACTTAGGTGGGGTGTATGTTAAACGTTATTGGTTTTCGTAAGTTTCTTTTATCTTCCGTCAACGAATTCAAAACTTATCAGTCAATACCGTTTAACATACACACTGTGTAGTGATTTGAATAGCGTTCCGTTGTATGAGTCAGAAAGAAAATAAGAAAAAATATTTAGAAGAATACAGGGTGACAACATGAGCACTTTTTGAATGCGTTTTTTACAAATTCGCAGCGCCCTGTGGTTGATTGTCTGACCGTAGCTGCGGGCATTTTGGCTCGCAGCCAGGAAGTTATCAAAGGAACAGGCGCGGATCAGCGATTTGTAAAAAACGCTTTCAAAAATGCGGAGTGTCACCCTGTATTCTTCTAAATATTTTTTCTTATTTTCTTTCTGACTCATACATGCAACACTATCCACAAATCAGAGATTTCGATAACGATTCATCGCTGCCATAACTTCCTGCTTCCGAGGCATCGCCAGATTACTTTTCACATACTTACTATCCAAGAGTGCAGAAAGTCCTTTTGTTTCAATCATCTGCATTAATTCATCTGCAACTGCACAAAGATTTTTCTTCCCATCCATCAAATGAAGTTTCGCATACAACAAAGCATAACCAAGAGCTGTTGTCTGTTCAGTATCAGCAATCTGCTCCACATATCTTAGATCAACTGTATCCTTGTTAATCGAAAAAGCATCTTTTCCAAGTGTTTTCATCTTGATCTTGCGTTCTTTCTTCAAATGATTTCCAGCGTTGAAACAACGGTCAAAACAAGGATCTGGATGTTTCTTCTCAGGCAGTGAAACCATAGGGAAATCTTTTGCTGCGTCTTTGGCGGCTGTAGTGATATCTTTTGGTATATACTGATCCATCTGAATGATATGATCTGCCGGATGGAAATAAGATCCACAGCTTCCAGCAACGATGATCGAAGAAATACCATATCTTTCGTACAATTCACGAATCCGTTCGATAAAAGGAGTGATTGGTTCCTGATCACGAAGAACTACACGCTGCATCAGTTCATCACGGATCATAAAGTTGGTGGCACTCGTATCCTCGTCAATTAAGAATAAAGAAGAATCAGTTTCCATGGCTTCAACTACATTTGCAGCCTGTGAGGTGCTTCCACTGGCATCTTCTGTGTCAAAAGAAACCGTATTTTTCCCATTTGGCAGGTTATTAATGAACATAGAAATATCTGTATTTGTAATACTTCTTCCATCTTCTGCACGAATCTTCATGGCAGTTGGATCAGTAATGACAAATTCACGACCATCCCCTTTGACATGATCGTAAACACCAAGTTCCAATGCCTTTAATAACGTCGATTTTCCATGATATCCACCACCAACGATCAGGGTGATTCCTTTCGGAATTCCCATACCCGTGATCATTCCTTGATGTGGAAGTTCAAAAGATACACGGTAAGTATCTGGTGACTGGAATTTCACACAGTTTCTTAAAGGTTTCTGTGAGATACCACTTTCTCTAGGCAAAACAGAGCCATCTGCAATAAATGCGACAAGTCCCATAGAAGACAGATTTTTACGAATTGTATGTTGATCTTCGGATAAATAAATTACTGATTCCAACATTTTTTGATCAATATTTTTATAAAACAAAGAAGATGAAACACAATCTGGCAGTAGTCCAAACAACATTTTATCCAATTCTCGCGCATTTACAGTTCGTCCATTTGCAGGGAAACCAGCTTCAAAATGAACAGAGATGTCACCGTTGGAAGGATTGATCGTACATGCAGTTCGTTCTAGTACCTGTTGTCCACATTTACTGACAGAAAATAAACCGCTTTTTCCAGAACCTTTGGCACGAAAAGAGATCTTAGATAAAGTTTGATAAAATAATCGTGTCAAATGATCACAGAGTGCAACCTGTTTATATTTTGTATCATAAAAAGAAGCAGGAAATCCAGCTGATCTTCCCTTCACATGGATACTTAATTTTGATGGAGATGCAAAAGGATCGCCCTGTACATGATCAATGGAAAGAAAATATGTTCCAAAATCATAAATACCTTGCGTACTTTTATATGCAGGATATCCTTTGCGGTCAATATTTTTTAATAGTGATTTTAAATTCGATGATGATTTCATAAATCAGTTCCTCCTAATCCTAAAATCCATGATAACAGTCAGTGCGATTTTTGTAAACCAGATGAAATCAAAGGAAATCCGTGGTATCATAGAAAGATGATCAACAAGGAAGGCGGAATAGAGACGATGGATCTTAATAAATTAAAAGAGATACAGGCCGTTGTTTTTGATATGGACGGGCTGATGTTTGACAGTGAACGTTATGTACAGAAATCATGGGATATTGCAGGAGAACGTCTGGGATATGGACCGCTGGGGCATAATATTGTCAATACATTGGGAACAAACCTTACAAATCGTAAGAAATATTTCTTGGAACATTACGGAAATGATTTTCCATTTGATAAATTTTTGGATGGATACAGAGATGCATATTATGAATTAGTTGAAGACGGTGTGCCAGCTAAGAAAGGTCTTCATGAGATTTTGAAAGTCCTCAGAGAAAAAGGACTAAAGATTGGAGTTGCAACATCTTCCAGTGAAGAACACGCAGTAAGTAATCTGAAACGAGAAGGGATTTTTGACTACTTTGACTCCGTGATCACAGGAAATATGATCGAACATGGAAAGCCAGAGCCAGATATTTATATCGAAGCATGCAGACGATTAAAAGTTGATCCATCAAAAGCGATCGCGTTAGAAGATGCGATCAATGGAATCCGTTCCGCATATGGAGCAGGTATGAATCCAGTGATGATCCCAGATATCGTGCAGGATACAAGCAAAGTCGATGATATTTTATTTGGAAAATGTGAATCCTTGCTGGAGTTTGCAGAGATTTTAAAGGGCGTAACATTGGATATAGAAGAAATACAAAAATAAGGAGAGAATGTATGGCAAAGAAGAAAAGTGCAGGGTGCGAATATTGTAGTAATTATGTGTATGATGAAGATTATGAATATTATGTATGTGATATCAATTTAGATGAAGATGAGATGGCAAGATTTATGAGCTATAGCGATTGGGATTGCCCTTATTTCCAGATGGACGATGAATATGCGATTGTAAGGAAGCAAAATTAAAAAGTCCTGGATTTTATTAAGAGATGATACAACAGGTGAATTGTATAGTAGTAAATTTCAATTTCATGTGATAGAATTAAGTAAAATAAAAAGTACAAAAGGAAAGGCAAGGAAGCAAGAATTATATCGATGGGCAAAATTAATTTCAGCCAGTACTTGGGAAGAAGTCAGAGAAGAATCTGAAGGAAATCATTACATGGAAAAGGTGAGGGATGAAATGATTAAGATGAGCCAAGATGAGAGTGAGAGATATCTTTATTTAAGGGAACAAATGGCAATCCGCGATAAAGCGAGTCAATTAAGAAGTGCAGAGAATATAGGAATAAGGAAAGGTGAACTTTTAAAATTAGTGACACTAGTACAGAGAAAAATTGAAAAAGGAGATACGGTAGATAAAATAGCAGATGATCTGTTAGAAGATCAAGAAATTATTGAGAAAATATATAATTTAATAAGAAAATATCCTGATAAAGATGAAAAAGAAATTTGTAATTTTTTGATATAAGAATAAAACCGGTCACAGGATGGTTAATACAATTACCAAAGGAATACATAAAGTAATTCAAGAAAAGGGGTGTTGCAATATGAAGAAAAATACGATCATATGCATTTCCAGAGAATTCGGCAGTGGAGGAAGAGAGGTCGGACAGCAGTTATCCAAGAAGCTTGGAATTCCTTTCTACGACAAAGAGATTTTGGCAAGAGTTGCCGAAGAAAGTGATATGTCGGAAGAGTTTGTAAAGAATCACGAGGAGAATGCAGTCTACAGCCACATTATCAATGTCCCGATCGGACACAGATTTCCAGGCGTTGACACAGAAGAAATCATGACACCAGAGAAATTATTTATGATCCAGGCACATGTGATCCATGAACTGGCAGCAGAGAATGAATCCTGCATTTTCGTGGGAAGATGTGCAGATGTGGTGCTTAAGGATCACGAAAACTGCTACAGTTTCTTTATCCACAGTCCTCTAGAAGAACGGATCAAACGGATTGTAGAGACAGAACATGTGACAGAACGACAAGCGAAGAAGATGATCAAGCAAACCGATTGGGAGAGATCTTCTTATCATAATTATTATACAAAACAAAAATGGGGAGACCCCGGTAATTATGATCTCATGATCAATTCAGCAAGGACAGGAATCCAGAAAGCAGTCGAAATTATCATGGATTATGTGAAATAAAAAACGATGATATGCAATGTATACAAGGTATCAAAAGATACCTTGTATATTTTTTGTATAAAAATGAGAAAATGTAAATATTTTTAATCAGACCTTGAACAAAATCAAAAGTGTGATAAGATAAAAACTGTAAAATAAAAGACAAAACACAGAAATAATCTTCAAAACACAGAAAAAGAAAGGAAATAATATGGAAATCACAGATAATGCAAGGAACAGGATGTTTTCAAATAAAGATCTCGTACGACTGATCATACCGTTGATCATTGAGCAGATGCTAACTGTAACGGTAGGACTTGCGGACTCTATCATGACAGCGAATGTTGGAGAAGAAGCTGTATCAGGAGTTTCATTGGTAGACAGTGTTATGGTATTGATGATCAATCTGTTCTCGGCATTGGCAACTGGAGGAGCCGTCGTTGCAGGGCAGTTTCTCGGACAGAGAAAAAATATCATGGCATGTAAGACAGCAGACCAGTTGATCTTATTTATTGTTTCATTATCTGTAGTGATCATGGCAGGAATTTATGCATGTAAAAACTTTATTTTAAATGTAGTGTTTGGACATATTGAACCAGGAGTTATGCATAACGCAGAAATATATCTGATGATCGTCACGGCATCTATTCCATTTATTGCAATATATAATGGATGCGCCGCATTATTCCGTATCATGGGGAATTCAAAGATTTCTATGAATATGTCTATGTTGATGAACGGTATCAACATCGCAGGAAATGCGATTTTGATCTATGGGTTTAAATTTGGAGTTGAAGGAGTTGCGATCCCAACATTAGTATCAAGAATTGTTGCAGCAGTTGTTATGGTAAGACTGCTCGCAAAACAAAATCAGGATGTGCATTTAAGCAAACATATCCATTTTCATTTTAAGGGATATTTAATACAGAAGATTTTACATATCGGAGTACCAAACGGAATTGAAAATAGTATGTTCCAGCTAGGAAGAATCATGGTATTAAGTATCGTTGCAGGATTTGGGACATCATCTATCACAGCCAATGCCATCGGAAATGTGGTAGCATCATTTGAGTTAATCCCAGGAATCGGAGTAGGATTTGCAGTGCTGACCGTTGTATCAAGATGCATCGGAGCTGGAGATTATGAAGCTGCAAGATACTATACAAAGAAGCTGTTAAAAGTAGCCTATGCAGCATTGATCGCATTAAATATCATCGTAGTTATGATTTTACCACTGATCATTCAGGTATATCATTTATCACCAGAAACAGCAGCGATCACAAGAAAGATCTTATTATATCATACTTTATGCTGTGTAACGATCTGGCCGCCAGCATTCACGATCCCGAACACATTAAGAGCCGCAAATGATGTCAAATACTGTATGGTTGTAGCATCAGCCACGATGTGGATATTTAGAATCTTCTGCAGCGTTGTTCTTGGAAAATGGATGGGACTTGGAGTCTTCGGAGTCTGGGTAGCAATGACATTAGACTGGGTATTCAGAGGAATCCTGTTTGTCAAACGATACATACAAGGGAAATGGCAGAGAATGGCATTGATTTAACATGAAACAGATCAAATAAAGAAATTGTAGAAGATAAGAACATCCCAGAATCGTCAGGTATAAAAAGACGATTCTGGGCTGTTTTAAAATTTGTGTCTAGAATATAAATCCAGGATCTTCAGAAGTATCCGTTTCATCAAAAGTAACTTTTTCTGTTAATTTATTCTTTTTATTTTCCATTGTAATAAAAGCACGGCAATTTGTTGGGATTGTAACGGAAGAACCTTTTACTCTTTTCATTTTAGTAGCTCCTGGCTTGTAAGTATAAATAGATTTTACTCTCCAGTTCTTATTAGGAGTGATCTTGATGTTACGTCCCATAAAGGAGATCGAAGATTCGTTTTTATTCTTAAAATCAGAAGTACAGTCTCTTCCATCCACTACGATCTTCTTAAAAGGATTTGAGTATTTTATAACTTTGACTGTTGTTTTTACAGAATAAGTTTTACCTCTGTATTTAAATTTTGCAGTGATTTTTGTTGATCCTGTTTTCTTAAGTTTTACACCGATTCCTATCTGATTGTTATCTGCAATCAGATAATAATCTTTTTCAAAAGTTTTTGTAGAAATAACCTTTTTATTTGAAGATTTAACCTTTATACCATTACGCAGGATGGATTCTGAATTAGAGCGATTTGTTCCCTTGATATAGATCACATTTGTGTAAAAACCATTCCCGCCATTATCTTTTTTGTCATAACTTAGTGTTGTCTTTTTAGGTAGAGAAAATTTTGCTTTCGCATTTACACTATAAGCAGAACACATACCTACTGTTAATACAGATGCCAGAAAAATAGAGGCACCTTTTAAAATACTTTTCTTCATAAAATTCTCCTTTCGATGAACAAAAAATACAAAATCATTATAGCATAGAAATATGCAAAAATGTAATGTATAATAATGATAAAACAACCTTCAAGGAGGTGTTTAACTGTTAAAATAGTCTTATAAAAAAATTATAAATATGTGTTGGGTTTTATAATTTTCATTGGTAGAATAAATTATAAATATTATATGGAGGATTTGTTTATGAGTAAATATT
>CAJMOO010000094.1 GCA_905215045.1 uncultured bacterium
TCACTGCAAGGCAGGGGAAACGTCTGGATATCGAAAGTGCCTATATCGATGCAGGACAAGTGATCGAAGACGACAAGCCTTGTGAGAAGAGATATATTCATGTATTTTCAGAAGCAGGTTTTCCAGAAATCACGAAGCCAGATATTCTGGAGATCAGAAAATATAAAGAAGATTATCTGGTGTTGTCGTATCAGAGAAAATTGGAAGGAAGCCGGAATTCTTGGGAAATATAATTGAGTCATGTTGTAAAATTAGTGAAACGAAGATAGTATTTTGTGCTACAATAGATGTCAAGAGAACATTTATACAGGAGGATAAGAAACTATGAGTATGATTGATGTAATCCGCAAAGAAATGATGACAGCGATGAAGAATAAGGACAAAGAGAGAAAAGAAAGTCTGTCTATGTTATTAAGTGCATTAAAAAACGCACAGATCGATAAAAGAGAAGATCTGACAGAAGCAGAGGAAAATACAATTATCGCAAAAGAGATCAAACAGACAAAAGAGACAATGGATACTTGTCCTGCAGATCGTACAGATATCATTGATGAATGCAAAGCAAGATTAGCAGTCTTAGAAGAGTTCGCACCAGAGCAGATGAGCGAAGAACAGATCGAAGCTGAGATCAATGCTGTATTAGCAGAACTTGGAATTGATGCGCCAACAATGAAAGACAAAGGAAAAGTTATGAAGAACCTGATGCCAAGAGTCAAAGGAAAAGCTGACGGTAAACTTGTAAACCAGCTGGTAGGAGCTAAACTTTCATGAGAAATATATTAATTGTCGTCGATATGCAGAATGACTTCATCGACGGAAGCCTTGGAACCAAAGAAGCACAGGAGATCGTAACACCTGTTGCGGGAAAGATTCGTAATTTTGAGGGTGATATCTATGGAACGCTCGATACACATGAGGAAGATTATCTTTCCACACAGGAAGGAAAGAATCTTCCAGTCAAACATTGTATCTGTGGAGAAGACGGCTGGGCATTAAACAGCGAAATCATGCAGGCAATCGCAGAGACGAAAGCAGAAGTCCATAATTTCTGTAGAAAAGGAACTTTTGGTTCTATGGAACTGGCACAGATATTGAAGGAAACATATGAAGATCAGGAAGTTGAAATCGAACTGATCGGATTATGTACGGATATCTGTGTGATATCCAATGCAATGCTGATTAAAGCAGCACTGCCGGAAGTGAAGGTAAGTGTTGATTCTTCATGCTGTGCAGGAGTGACTCCTGAGAGTCATAGGAATGCGTTGGAAGCTATGAAGATGTGTCAGATTGAGATAGTATAATTAGTTGTAAATAAAGGGCGATATGAAGTCGCCTTTTTATTTTGGATTAAAATGTAAAAATTTATCTGAACAATAATAAGAAAATCAATATAGAAATGCAAAATCGTTATCAGAATGATTGGACAGAACGAAGTTTATTTTATAATTGCAGGATGTTTACAGAGGGATTTTATCACGGACAATCATATGGAGAATTAGAACCATGTATACATATAGGTATTTTAGATTTTAATTTGATGAGGAGTCAAGGTTTTCATCATCATATTAAATTATTGGATATAAAAACAGGGGAAGAATATAATGACAAATTGCAATTTCACGTGGTACAATTAAAGAAATTAGAAAATGCTGCCAAGGAAGAAAAAGAAACGGAACTATAATATTGGGCAAAATTACTTGCAGCAAAAGATTGGAAAGAAGTTGACGATACGATTAAAGGAAATCCATATAGAGAGGCGGTGAAAGATGAGATGTATAAAATGAGTCAGGATGAAAGAGAACGATATTTGTATTTGCGAGAAGAAATGGCATATAGTGATGAAATCAGCAGGATGAAAACTGCGAGAGAAGAAGGATTGGAAGAGGGAAGAAAGGAAGGAAGAAAGGAAGGAAAGCAATTATTTTTACAATGTATAAGATTAAAAAAACAAGGTTTTTCAAAGGAAAAAATAGCAGAAGAATGTCAGGTTGATATACCTGAAGTAGAAGAAATCTTGAAAGAAATAGAAGATTTATAAATTTAAAAATTGGAATATGGCATAGATAATAATCACAAGTGGTAATAAAAAATTACTGCTTGTGATTATTTCTTTTATCTTGACAATTACAAATCAAACTGTATATACTGTACATATACAGTAAAACAAAGAAAGGAGAGAATTAAGTGAAAATCATAATCAGCAATGTCAAGAATCAGCCAATCTATGAACAGATTTATGAACAGATCAAGAATCTGATCATTACAGAAGAACTAAAAGCTGGCGAAATGCTTCCATCGATTCGAGGACTTGCGAAGGATTTAAGGATCAGTGTGATCACAACAAAGAGGGCGTATGATGAGCTTGAGAAAGATGGATTTATTAATTCTGTGGCAGGAAAAGGCTGTTTTGTGGCGGAGAAGAATCTGGAGCTTATCAAGGAGGAGAATTTAAAGAAGGTAGAACAATATTTGGAGAAAGCAGTGAAGCTTTCAAGAACATGCGGATTAACAAAAGATGATCTGATCGATATGATCAAGATCATTGGAAAGGATGAATAATGAAGAATGCATTAGAATTACAAAATGTATCAAAGTCATTTAAAGGATTTGAAACGAAAGATATGACATTTTCACTACCAGAAGGTTGTATTCTTGGACTTGTCGGGAAGAATGGGGCAGGGAAAAGTACTACGATCCGTCTGATTATGGATATGATTCACAAAGACAGCGGAACAATCTATGTGTTAGGAAAGAATATTGAGGAAGATTTTACAGAGACAAAACAGGATATTGGAGTCGTTCTGGATGAGCCATCATTTCCAGAATATGTGACAGCAGACCAGATGAACAATATCATGAAAAATATTTATAGAAACTGGGATGAAAAACGATATTATGAATTGATCGATCAGTTTGAACTTCCGAAATGGAAAAAGCAGTTTAAGAATTACTCCAAAGGAATGAAGATGAAGCTTGCGATCGCAGTGGCACTTTCTCATCATGCAAAACTACTGATCTTAGATGAACCAACGAGTGGTTTAGATCCATTTATGAGAGATGAAATTCTGGATATTCTTTATGAATTTACAAGAGAAGAAGATCAGTCTGTTTTGATTTCTTCTCATATTGTCAGTGATCTTGAAAGAATTTGTGATTATATTGCATATATTGATCAGGGAAGTTTGAAATTATATGAAGAAAAAGATTGCCTGATTGAACAATATGGAATCTTAAAATGTTCCAAAGAAGAGCTGAAAGAATTTGACGAACAGGCAGTTAAAGGAGTAAGAGAAAATCCATATGGAGTTGAAGCATTGGTAGACAGATCGAAGATGCCGAAAGATTATGAGACAGATATGGCAACATTAGAAGAAATTATCGTATTTCTCTCAAAAGGACAGGAAGAATAGAAGGAAGTGTGGGTATGAAAGGATTAATACGAAAAGAATGGTATAGTTTGTGGAGTCAGTATCGGATACATATGCTGGCAATGCTGGGGTTAGGAGTATTGCTGCCAATTATAAAAAATACAGACTTTTTCCCGGATGAATCTTTTTGGATATATTGTGCAGTAATAACGATTTTCTATATTCTAATGCATTCGGTAGAATATGAAAAAAAATCAAATTGGGATATGTACAGAGCAACATTTCCAATCAATGGAAGGGAGATTGTTGTTTCAAAATATATCTTTGGTTTTGGGATCGTGATAATCGCGAGTATCTTAGTTTTTGCAGGAAGTATGATCTGCCAGAAGATGATAGTGGGCAGAATCAATATTTACTTTATTGGTCGTGTTGTAAAAGCTATATGGATTAACGGTACATTGGATATGATATTTGCATTTCCGATTTTGTGCAGATATGGATATGACGAAGGAAGGGTATCTGCAGCGATGATCGTATGTTTTCTTGGAATATTTTATCCATATAGGCTGCAACAATTGTTATTAAATCTGCCATTCCCGACCATTGTATTTCTGATTTTGCTATTTATCATTTGGTGTTTTTCAGGTGTATTGAGTTGCAAATTATACGAGAAGCGGAATGATCAATAAGGAGGGCGCAGTGTGAAAGGTTTGTGTTTAGAATACAAATGCAGGATTATGGAATGTGGAATTAAATATGTGATTTGGATACTTTTAGTTCTTCAGATGATCATAGGATTTTTTGGATTTGGTACTGGAGGGGCTGTTTTGTCAGCACTTCTTGTAATTCAGCTTAATGATACAATGATTGATGATCAAGCCTGTGGATGGAATCAGTATTGCAAGATCTTACCAGTCAGTGGAAGGAAACAAGTTGGTATAAGGTATCTTCTTGGAATTGTAGCGACAGCAATTATGACCATCATATTCTTGATCGGAAGAGCACTTGGCGTTCTCAATGTTGAAGTTCCGTTCTATGAAGTAAAGCAAGTGATTCAATGGATCGTTGTAGTAAGTTTCTTATGCATGTCAATTCAGATTCCAGTAAATCTCATGCTACATTTAAAAAATATAAGAAACAGACTCGTAGGATTGCCATTGTTTTTAGTTTGCTATGTAGGAGGTAGATTGATCTTTTATGCAATACGAAAAATACCAAGAATTCCGGGGAGTCAGGTGTTTTTAAAGAATGCAGTAGTGATATCAATTGTAATGGTTTTGGTTTCTTATATTGGTTCGGTTTTGATGTGGAAATATAGGAAATCGTAGTGGTTAGCAAAAGAAATGCAATCTATACTGTCCTAACAACATCATTTATGCTAAAATAAAAATCGTCTGTATTACGGCAATAAAAATCGTATTACAGATGATTTTTATTTTACAAAATTTTCA
This sequence comes from uncultured bacterium, assembly GCA_905215045.1. The sequence continues at coordinate 4,820 of CAJMOO010000094.1, forward strand.
AACATAACAAAGAAAGAAGGAAAAACAATATATGGACACATACTACGTCACAAGAATCGAAGAACCAGACTTCGGTTGTGAAGGCCGCCCGGAAGGACAGGAAATCAAAGATAAAGTATATTTAAAAGAAGAAATAACGAAGGAAGAAACAATAATTTTCATGGAAGATAAATTACTATACGAAAGAGATATAAATGAAGGAATGAAAGTTGTGATCGATGGAGATGGAAGATTACAGAAAGTGGAGGATCGATCATGAAAGATCTGACAAAAGGAAAGATTTCAACATTGATCTTAGGATTTGCGATTCCAGTATTTTTAGGAAACTTATTACAGCTTACATACAGTCTTGCTGATACAAGAATTGTCGGAAGTTTTCTTGGAGAGCGATCACTTGCTGCAGTTGGTGCAACGACAACGATCAGTAATTTGATCGTTGGTTTCTTATTAGGTCTGGCCAATGGATTTGCGATTATTACAGCGCAGAAATTTGGAGCAGGTGATAAAAAGAGAGTTCGAAGATCATTTGCGATCGCACTTGTGTTAGGAGTGATCGTTTCTGCTATTTTAATCTTGATCGGAACGGTATTTATTAATCCGATTTTAAGATTTTTGAATGTTCCAGGTAAATTATTTATCGAAGCAAAACAATATATACTGATCATTATCATTGGCTTATGGGTCACGATGTTTTATGATATTTTGATGGCGGTGATGCGTGCCATCGGAGATACGTTAACACCATTATTGATCCTTGCGATTTCTGTAGGATTAAATATCGTACTGGATCTTTTATTTGTTGCCGTATGGAAAACGGGAACATGGGGTGCGGCAGCAGCAACTGTGTTGGCACAGTTTATCGCATTGATTATTTGCTGCTTTTATATGATTCATAAGTACGAATTATTACGTCTGAATAAAAATGATTTTAAAGATCTGGAATCTAAAATGATCAAAGAAATGCTGGCGACAGGAATGTCCATGGGATTTATGAGTTCTCTTGTGAACATTGGATCACTTACATTACAGACAGCGATCAATAAGCTTGGGCAGGAAATTATCGTAGCCCATACAGCGGCAAGAAAGATCACAGAAATATATATGATCATGTTCAGTGTCTTTGGCCAGACGATGGCAACATTCTGTGGTCAGAATATGGGAGCTGGGAAAGTTGACAGAATTAAGAAAGGTATGAAACTAGCGATCATTTATACATGTGTCTGGTCAACTTTTGCAATGATCGCAAGTTATACGATCGGACCGCAGTTAGTCCATATGGTTACAGGAAGTCACAAAGATGTAGTCATTGTAAATGCAACAAATTACCTGAAGTTTAATACGATCTTTTATTATGTGCCAGCGGTCATCAGCATAGTAAGAAATGTTATGCAAGGAATCGGGGATCAGATCACACCATTAGTATCCAGTGGATTAGAAATGGTCGGAAAAGTGGTGATCGCATTTACATTAGTTCCTTTGATGGGATATGCAGGTGTTATCGTAGCAGAACCAATCGTATGGTTTATCATGGTTATTCCATTGATCGTACAGATCATAAGAACACCGAAATTAAAAGCAAATAAATAAAACCCAAAAAGCGGAGAATCCATAAAAGGATCTCCGCTTTCTACATACACATGACATTATTTTAATTGAACATTCCGTCCCACGGGAACATTCTTCTTTCTTCTTAAGGATTAAACAATACCCTGAGCTGTCATTGCATCTACGACTTTCTCGAATCCTGCAATGTTAGCACCAGCTACATAGTTTCCTTCCATTCCGTAACGTTTTGCAGCGTCATCTAAGTTGTGGAAAATGTTAACCATGATGTTCTGTAATTTTCCATCAACTTCTTCGAATGTCCAGCTTAATCTCTCGCTGTTCTGAGACATTTCAAGAGCAGATGTAGCAACTCCACCAGCGTTAGAAGCTTTACCAGGTGCGAATAAGATTCCGTTTTTCTGTAAGTATTCTGTAGCTTCTAATGTAGTAGGCATGTTAGCACCCTCTGCAACTGCATAACATCCATTAGCTACTAACTGTTTTGCATCTTCTAAGTGTAATTCGTTCTGAGTTGCACATGGAAGAGCAATGTCAACAGGAATAGACCAAACTCCTCTTCCTTCGTGATATTCAGCACTTGGACGAGCAGCAGCGTATTCTGTTAAACGAGCACGTTTTACTT
>CAJMOO010000095.1 GCA_905215045.1 uncultured bacterium
CTGCACCGATAATTGCTACATCATACACTGTTATTCCCTCCTGTTTTTCACTTGCTTTTGTTGCTTTCTGACTCTATCTAACCATAATTTTTTTTGCCTGTCAAACCCATCAAACGCCCATTTTATGCGGTTTTCAGAGTTTTTCTATTAATCATTTTATTTGATTAACAAATGATTTCTTTCACGGTTTTTGGATTATTTTTCTTAAAGTACGTGTTCACTTGTTTTTTGTATTAATCAATTGTATAATATTAATAATCGCTAGCTTATTTTGATTAGCAATTCGAATTAATCAAAATAATTTTTGATTTATCTATTGCAAATGAAATGTATAGAAAAGAGGGTACTATTTATGGGAAAGCGAAACAAAGTAACAACAAGAGATATTGCTGAATACACTGGTGTATCACAGTCTACTGTCTCTATGATCTTAAGCAACAAACCACATGTGTCTTTTTCTAAAGAAACAATCGATAAAGTAAGACAAGGTGCAAAAGAACTTGGTTACAAGAAGCCTGTTGCTGGTGTAAAAAAGAAAGAACAGGCACTTGCTAAGAGTATCATCGTTATTTGTCCACTTCTTTCGAATGGTTATTATTCCATGATCATTCATTCGATCACAGAACGTGCCAAAGATTATGGTTATACCGTATTTACTGTCAGTACATTGAGGGACGTCTCTCAAGAAGAACTCTATTTAAACCTTTTATCTGGGTTTGAACTTGCAGGCGTTATTTCTTTATATCCACCAACAAAGATTGCACAGGCAAATGCATTATCTAAGCAAGTCCCTGTTGTTTCCATCGGTGATAAACCAGATGCATGTCGTTTTGATGCAGTTGAACTTGACAGTAAAAAGCCTGGATATATTATTGCTGAACATCTTCTCTCTCTTGGCCATAAGCATATTACTTATATCTGTACACCGATCCGCCCAAAAGAGATTGGCCGAATCCATCGTCTTGCTGGGCTGCGTTCTTGTTTTAAAGATCATGGTCTTGATCCGGAATGGGTGGAGGTAAAATCTCCTACGATTGCTGCTTACGGGAGATATTCTGCGGATAATTCTGAATATCAAAACGGATATGATATGGCTTCTCAAGCTTTAGATGAACATACTTCTTCCACTGCTTTTGTTGGGAATAATGATATGACGGCTTTTGGGATCATGGCTGCGATCTCTGATCATGGATTCCGTGTTCCTCATGATTACTCTGTCTGTGGATTTGACAATATTCCTTTATCTTCCATGCCTCAGATTGCTTTAACTACGATCGAACATGCTTCTTTGGCAAAAGGTCGTGAAGCTGTGGATATTATATATAAGAAGAACACGCAGAAAAATATCTCTGCCAAACATCATTATATTATGCGAATGGAATATGAACCTGAACTGATTGTTCGTAATTCTACTGGGAAATGCAAAATAACAAACAAAACAAAAGAATGTCACAACATCTCCTGAAAAATATGACATTAGTATGCATTGATTTTCATACACTCTGTACGTTATCATATAACCATGATAAACGTTTATGAATCACAAATAAGGAGGGCGCATGGCCAGCAAACTTCTAAGTAATGAATTCCAGAAACACATTTGTCTGGATTATGAATGTACTACAATTGAAGAAGCAATCCATAAAGCAGGAGATCTCTTAGTTCAAGTCGGATGTGTGACATCACCCTACATTAATGGTATGCTCCGGCGAGAACAAGAAACTTCCACTGATATAGGATTTGGGGTTATGATTCCCCATGGCACAGAAGACACTCTGGATTTTGTTTTGAAACCAGGAATCAGTATCGTTCAGATCCCACATGGGATTTCTTACCATGAAGATCCCATACATCTGGTGATCGGCATTTCAAGCCGTGAGGAAGATCCTCTGCAGGAGCTGATGCAGATTACTGATATTTTATTAAAACCTGAAAAATGCCATCGATTTTTAAATGCTTCTTCAAAACAGGAATTCATTGATATGATCAATCAGAATTATGTAGAAGAAGGAGAGTTGTAAAAATGAAAGAAAAAACTAGTATTTCACAAAAACTCCAGAAATTTGGTTCCGTTCTTGCAGGAATGGTTATTCCAAATATCGGAGCGTTTATCGGATTTGGTTTAATTACCGCATTCTTTTTGGAAACAGGATGGACTCCAAATGCAAAACTTGCAAAACTGATCAGTCCAATCTTAAATTACTTACTTCCAATCTTAATTGGACATACTGGTGGTAAAATGTTTGGTGGCGATCGTGGTGGAGTTATCGGTGCTCTCGTTACCATGGGTGCGATCGTAGCCGTTGACGGAACTCCAATGTTCTTAGCTGCCATGATCTTAGGACCTGTTGCCGGTGTTTGCATTAAGAAATTTGACCAGGCAGTGGATGGAAAAATCCCTTCTGGATTCGAAATGATCGTAAATAACTTCTCACTTGGTATTATCGGTGCTATCCTTTGCTGTTTCGCAATGTTAGTATTCGGACCAGTTATGGAAACTGTAACTACTGTATTAACAAATGGTGTAAACTGGATCGTAGCACATAATGCATTACCATTATCTGCAATCTTTGTTGAGCCAGCCAAAGTATTATTCTTAAATAACGCATTAGACCATGGTATCTTCGGACCAATTGGTTATGAACAGGTAAAAACTTTAGGACATTCTGCATTATTCCTTTTAGTACCAAACCCTGGTGCTGGTCTTGGATTATTATTAGCTTACTGGTTCTTCGGAAAAGGAGAAATGAAAGAAGCTGCTCCTGGAATGATCTTGATCCACTTCTTCGGTGGTATCCATGAAGTTTACTTCCCATATGTATTAGCAAACCCATTAACGATCATTGGTATGATCGCTGGTGGTATCGTTGGAACAGGAACACTTACATTCTTAAATGTTGGTACTGTTGCCACACCATCTCCTGGTAGTATCTTCTCTGTCGTAGCTCTTTCACCTAAGAACTGTATGTTCGGAGTTTTATTAAGCGTCGTATTATCATGTGTTGTATCATTCTTATTAAATACCATTTTCGTAAAACGTATGGTAGCAAAAGGTGGAGACACATCTCTCGGAGAATCTGTAGTACCAAAAGAAGCAATGGGATCTTCTGCAAATTCAAATGAATCTGTTGCAACAACAAATGACAGCAGTCTTGGAGTTGCCGGAGTAGATATCAAAAATATTAAGAAAATCGTTGTTGCATGTGATGCTGGAATGGGATCTTCTGCAATGTCTGCTGCAGCATTAAAGAAAAAAGTAAAAGCCGCAGATCTTCCAATCGAAGTTATCAATACCGCAATTTCTAAAATTCCTGATGATGCTGACCTTATCATCACTCATGTGGAATTAACTGGAACAGCAAAAGCTGCCCAGCCTAATAAACAACATTTATCTATTTCAAACTACCTAAAAGCTCCTGAGTATGATCAGTTAGTTGAAAGATTTAAAAATGAATTATAATTAAACAATCAATGAACACATTATCAAAGGCTAAGGACTTATCTCCTTAGTCTTTGATGCTATCACAATATAAAGATATGACTATAGAAAGGAATTTTTATGAAAGCTGTTATGTATGGTGCTGGAAGCATTGGCCGTGGCTTTATTGGCGCATTATTCTCTGAAATCGGCTATGAAGTCGTTTTTATCGATGTAAACGATGACGTGATCCATCTGATCAACAAAGAGAAAACTTATCCTCAGATTATTATGAACGAGGAACAACCTGTTCACTGGATCAAAAATATCCGTGCTGTGGATGGAAAAGACCCTGAAGCTGTCAGCAATGAAATCGCTGACGCTGATATTATGGCAACTGCTTTAGGTGCTGCAGTCCTTGAGAAAGTAGCTCCTGTCATTGCCCAAGGACTTTTAAAGCGTTGGGAGAAAGAATCTTCGAATACTCTGGATATCTTAATCTGTGAGAATCTGATGGATGCTGATGTACTGTTACGAGACTATTTATTAAAAGCTCTTCCAGAAGATAAACATGCTCTGTTTGAGAAAAATGTTGGTCTTGTAGAAACTTCCATCGGAAGGATGGTTCCACCTGCAGATCCTGATCTGATTCCAGAAGATGAACATCCATTGGCTGTTCGTGTAGAACCTTATGATTTCCTTCCAGTTGATAAAGCTGCTTTCAAAGGGATGATTCCTGAATATAAGAAGATCATTCCTTATGAACCTTTCCATTACTATCTGGAACGTAAATTATATGTTCACAACATGGCCCATGTCACAACGGCCTTTTTAGGACAATATTTAAATAAAACCTATATTCATGAGGCTGCCCATGATATTTATATTCAGTCTATCGTACGTGGCTGTATGACAGAAAGCTGTATGATGCTTTCAGAGAAATATCAGGTACCTTTCTCAAAGTTAAATGCGCATATGAATGATTTACTGCATCGTTTTAAAAATTCTTATTTAAAAGACACCGTTACCCGTGTTGCCCGTGATCCTATGAGAAAGCTTCAGCCTTCAGATCGTCTGATCGGTGCTGCAAGAAGCTGTGAATCACTGCATATTACCCCAGTATATCTTTCATTTGCAATCGCACTTGCACTTTCATTTATGGAAGGAGAAGATGCTTTAAATCTTATGGAAACTGTCTGTAAGATCAAGAAAGAAGAACCTATTGCCAAACACATTATTTATTTTTATAATAAGATTAAAAATAAAAATATTTCTCTGGATCAATTATATACAATAATTGATAATCTTCAATCTGATATCCAGGGTGAAACTATTTAGAAAGAAAAGGTGAGTTATGCTGATCTCAGATCGTTCAAAAGAAATCATTGAAAATTTAATGAATGCAAATGGTCCGTTAACCGTATCGGCTCTCTCTAAGAAGCTTGGTGTTACTGAACGCACCATTTATCGACAGATTCCTGAAGTTACCGAGATCATAGAATCATATGATCTTACTTTAGATAATTCTTCTGGAAACGGTTTTATGATCTTTGGATCGCTCTATAATCTTAAACGATTAAACAGTGCTTTTGAAGAAGTCAAAACAGAACAAAATTATTCCAACAAAGAGCGTGTTGACATCATTCTTTTGACTTTATTAAACGAAGATGATTATATCAAAACTCAAGCTCTTGCAATTGATCTAAATACTTCTTCTCAGACAATTCGAAATGATTATCAGTCTATGAAAGAAAAACTTCAGGGACATAATGTTCAATTTGAAACCAAGAAAAGTGAAGGAGTCCGATTAACTGGCCATGAAATTCCAAAAAGGCATTTATTTGTAAATGTCTTACTTCAAAATATTGCTCCCGATAACTTTTTTGACTGGCTGAAAGACAACAATTATCGACCAAACCATTTTATTGATCTTTTAAAGAATTTTGACTACGAAGAACCTTTAAAAGTTCTTTATCAGAAAATGCAAAACGTTATTCGTAAAAGGCATCTAAATATTTCAGATAAAGAACTTCAGGAATTTCTTGTCTTGATTGCTATTTTTATTAAACGACATTCCTATATAAATGATCAAGAGGATATCTTAAAACTAACGATCCAAGACTCAAATACAGATTATGAAGATCATTTTCGTCAAGATATCCTCAAAATTCTTGAAGTTGATTTTAAAATTCAGCTTTACGATAATGAACGGGATTATTTTCATTGGATGATCCATCTATACGTTGGACGTTCACACTATGAATTGAATCAACAGATTTCTGCTTTTCAGAATCTTGATCATATCAGCAGCCTGATCAATGAAATTGAAAAGAAATTTCATTTTCCATTTAGCGAAGACAAGAATCTTGCAGAAAATCTTCTATTACATATTAATATGGCAATGGAACGGATTCAAAGTGGTATTACCGTAACAAATCCAATGTTAGAAGATATTTATCAGTCTGATCCAAAACTTTATGAAATCGTGAAAGAAAGCTTTCGTAATATCTTCCAGCCTATAAAAATCCCTGAAGATGAAATAGGTTATATTGTTATTTATTTTATTGCATCTATGGATTATCTAAGCAAGAATTCGATTTCCGTTTTGGTCGTATGTTCTACTGGAATCGGTTCTTCCAAGATGCTGCGAAGCCGTCTGGAACGAGAATTTTCTGAAATTGATGTTAAAAAGATCATTTCTTTACATAAATTGCATGATGAAAAACTGGATCAATATGATTTCATTATTTCCACCGTGCCCCTTGATCTTGATGAGAGTAAATATTTATGTGTTTCTCCTCTGCTCAATGAAGAAGAAAAAGAGAAAGTACGAAAACAAATTGATATCTTAAATAAAAGATAAAGAAATAGTACACTAAATTTCTATTAAACGGAAATCTTGTGTACTATTTCTTTTTTATACCTAAGATTTTTACAAAAAGAAAAAGACCTTAGATATTCTCTAAAGTCTTTCTTAGTTGCGGGAGCCGGATTTGAACCAACGACCTTCGGGTTATGAGCCCGACGAGCTACCAGACTGCTCCATCCCGCGATATTAAATTACAAAAGAAACACTAAAAATAGTGCTTCTAAAAGGCGTCGACCAGATTTGAACTGGTGATCAGGGAGTTGCAGTCCCATGCCTTACCACTTGGCTACGACGCCATATTAAATTATATGCTCTTTATTAAAAAAGATGACTCCAACGGGATTTGAACCCGTGTTACCGCCGTGAAAGGGCGGTGTCTTAACCACTTGACCATGGAGCCTTATTCTTTGACCGCTTCACGGTCTGTGCAGTATCTTAAATACTACGAAACTCCCCGAGCCGGGCTCGAACCAGCGACAGCACGGTTAACAGCCGTGTGCTCTACCAACTGAGCTATCGAGGATTATTATAAGGTCTATTCTTATTATATCATATACCTTCAAAACAACATACAAGAATCTTTCTACATCTCTTACACTTCAGCCTTCTTTGGTTAAAGCCTCGACCGATTAGTAACAGTCAGCTCCATACGTTACCGTACTTCCACCTCTGCCCTATCTACCTCGTCGTCTTCAAGGGGTCTTACTACCTTAT
>CAJMOO010000096.1 GCA_905215045.1 uncultured bacterium
ATTGTCCACACTTTAGACTTCTGGTATATGATAAAAAATAAATAAACGATCGGAAAATTCTCTAGCTGCTCTTCCGATCGTTTATTTATTTTTTATCATATACTTGAAATCTACAGTTGGCCACTACAAATTCAAAACTTTATAATCTTTTGCTGTTAATGTAAATTCCACTCCATCGCTTACATATACTTTATTGTTTTTATCTACAAAAACAGCCTTTGCATTATATTTTTTTAACAATTTCTGGCTTTTCTTTACTCCTAAACTGAAACATGCTGTAGATAGTCCGTCTGCGTTGAGTCCTGAATTGCAAATGATCGTGCAGGATCTGATGTCTGTTTTTACACTGTATCCTGTTTTGGAATCTAAGATATGGAAGTAGCGTTTGCCTGTCTTTTTATCTGTAAATGTTTTTTCATAATCTCCAGATGTTGAAATGCTTGTGCCGCTTTTGACTTTGATCCCTCCTAGGACTTCTCCGTCTTTGCCGTTTGGATCTTGGATCCCTACGTTCCAGTCGGAGCCGTCAGATTTTTCTCCATAAACTACAATGCTTCCTCCTAGAGCTACCATGGCTCCTGTGATTTCTTTGTCTTTTTTGATCATCTTGATGGCTTCGTCGGTTCCGATTCCTTTTCCATAGGCTCCAAGGTCTATCTTGGTATTTTTGTCGCATGCAAGGATTTCTCCGTTGTCTTTGACTGTGACGTGCTGGCTGTTCTCTGACAAATCTCCACTGATCGCTTTCTTGATCTTATTTGCATCTGGTACTTTGGGATCGCTTGATTCAAAATCCCAAAGTTTTGTTATTGCTCCGATCGTTGGATCTACCGTGTTTCTTCCGTCTGCATAGGAGTCCTGACTGATCTTGATCGCTTGTTGTAACCAGTTTTTAAGATTCCCTGTGACTTTTGTTTTTCCGTTGTTTTGTTCTAATTTCTGATTGATTTTTGAAACCTGGGAACTTTTTAATCTCCATGACAATTGTTGTTTTTCAAGTTTCTTTTCCATGTCGATGATCTTTTGTTCTGTCCCTTCCAGATCATCACTTGTTCCATAGAGTGTAATGTTCGTTACAGTTCCCATTGCAAAATCTGTATGGCTGTATGATGTCGATTCCTTTTTGCATCCTGTCATCATAGATGGGATCATACTGATGCACAAGATACTTGCGATCGTTTTTTTCAATGTAAGTCTCATATTATTTACTTACTCCTTCTTTATAAATTTACATACTGCCATCCATACTCTTTGTAAGCTTTGATCTTTAATTTATTCTGACTAACATATTCTTGTAAGACTTTCTTTCTCTGATTTTGTGTGACAGAATCCTTCATCATCCTTATTGCAACATCAGGATATCCTTTACATAACTTCCAGATCGATTTCTCCAGAGATTCTCCATCTTCTGCGTATCTTGTCTTGGTTACTCGATAGCCGTCTTTTGTTTTCTTCAGATACATAACCCCTGGATAACTTCCACCAGAGTAGTTCTTTAACAGACTTCCATAACGATAATATGTTTCACTCCAGAAGTTCGCATAAACTTCTGCTCCGGATTTTGTTTCAACGATCTTATAAATATTCAGCATTGGGATTGTGACAAGTCCTTCTTCTTTATCTTCGTCAGATTTCTTTTTTGTCTCATCAAAGACTGCCTTGATCCTTAAATCTTTCCCTGTATATTCGTATTCTGGAAGTTGGGTATTAAGTTTTATTTTGTCGGATGTTTTAAGATCTACCATTTCACTTTGTATGTCTGGCTGGTTTTCTTTTCCTGATAAAGTATATAGTTTTAGGCCGTCTTTGTCTACCACTAACACCGATTGTTTTCTGATTCCTTTGGAATCTTTCCACTGATATGCATACTTACTTGATGAGACATCCATTGCACGGATCTTATCTCCGATCTTTCCAGGTATGCTGTCCGATTCTTTTTGTGTATATTTATGATCTTTGATGATCGTCTGATACAATTTGTCTTTTTCACTGATTTGTTTGGATGGCGTGATTTTTGCAAATTTCATGTTATCACACCGTTTGAGCGAATATGCATAAATATTTCCGTTTATTTTTCCTTGTAATTGATTGTAAATGATCATCCATTTCTGATCTTTTGACACCTTTATAGCCGTCTCAAGTCCTGGATTTTCTTCATCTCCTTCACTGTAGAAATGATCACATCCGATTTTGTCAAGATCTACCGCAGCAATGACTTTCTTCTTTGTTCTATCATAGATCACACTTCCGACAGAGTCTGAAAATACGGCAAGGTTATCTGAGCAATACGACAATTCTATTCCTTCATTCTGAAACAACCTATTATTTTTTGCCCTGTAAGAAAGCCAGGCACAGATCTGTGCTGCAGATGCTGACTGATCGCTTTTTTTGATCGTTGCATAGACTTCATTTTTCTGTGCCTGACTACTCTTACCCTTCCCACACCCTGTAAACAACGATGTTGCCATAACAGCACTCATCAATAGTAAAGTACCTTTTCCACACTTTCTCATCTTTGTTCCTCCTTATTCTCTTATTGTCTCCTATCTTATTGTTTTCAACTTTATTATACAAAGAAAAAGCATCAAAAAAGAAAACAAAATCTTAAGATTCTTCTACATAATTCTTAAAGATTTTGTTTTCTTCTTGTATACATTATAATTCTATGATCTTGCCATCACAGATCGTATATTTTACTTTTCCTTTTAATTTCCATCCTGTAAATGGAGAGTTCGTTGCTTTGGATTTATATTCCTTGACTTCCCATTCTTCCTCTGGATCAAACAAGACAACATCAGCAGGTTTTCCTTCCTGCAATCTTCCTTGTTCCATATTATATAGTTTTGCTGGATTGATCGTCATCTTCTCCAGAAGCTGCATCATAGAAAGATATCCTTTCTCCACAAGTTCTGTGACTCCAAGTGCCAGCGATGTCTCGATTCCTGTAATGCCACTTGGTGCCTGATCTAATGGTTTGTCTTTCTCTTCTTTGGAGTGTGGGGCGTGGTCTGTCGCAATAATCTCGATCGTACCTTCCTGTAATCCTTTGATGATCCTCTGACGGTCTTCTTCTGTTCGCAGTGGCGGGTTCATTCTTGCCAGTGTTCCGTATTTTAATACGGCCTCTTCTGTCAACGTGAAATGGTGTGGAGACGCCTCTGCGTAAACATTCGCACCTTTTTCTTTGGCTTCTTTCACGTAATCTACCGCAACACCAGAGCTGATATGCTGAATATCGACTTTCGCTCCTGTTTTGACTGCTAATTCACAGTCTCTCTTTACCATCACGGCTTCTGCCAGGTAAGAAGCTCCACCATAATTTAACTGTTCGGAGACTTTTCCCTGGTTCACTCCTGGCTGTTTAATATATGCAGGATCTTCTTCATGAAGACTGATCGGTACATCTAATTCTTTGGCTTTCTTCATGGCTTCTTCTACGAGCTTCTCATCCATCAGTGGAATTCCATCGTCTGTAAATCCACGAACCCCTGCTTCATAGAGTGCATCCATGTCTGTTAATTCTTTTCCTTCAAATCCTTTGGACACAGCTGCTGCCTGCCATACTTTGATCGGAAGTTGTTCACATCTGTCTTCGATCTCTTTGTAAATATCCACAGAATCCACGACAGGCTTTGTATTTGCCATACATACTACCGTCGTAAATCCACCAGCTGCTGCCGCAGCAGAACCTGTCTGTAAATCTTCCTTATATGTAAATCCCGGATCGCGGAAATGTACATGTACATCGATCAATCCAGGGGCTGCGATCATCCCGGAAGCATCAATGACCTGTTCAATGCCAGAGACATCATCTACCTTACCGATCTGTCTGATCCTCTTCCCGTCTAATAAAATATCTGTTACCTGATTGAATCCGCTTTCTGGATCCATCACTCTTGCATTCTTAATTAAAATCATCTCTGCCTCCACGATCATATGTTTTATTTTACCTGTTCTTTCACTGCTTCAGCGACAGTTTCTAAATTATCTTGTGTCAGTTCTTTTTCTGATTTCACGACAATAACATAGTTATTTCCGCTCTTTGATGTGATCGTCCCAAATGCATTGTATGCTGTCTCATCATCAATTTCTTTTGTCATTGGTACAAACGCTACTTCTTCTGTCTCGATCGTATCTCCGATCTCGTAATTATGTCCTTTTTCTTCCAGTGCCATTACCTCATTAGAGATTGTTTCATCTAGATCTTCTTCCATGATCTCCTCAGATTTTCCTTCACACTGCTGAATGCTGACATTCATTCCATTGACTTCAAAACTGTGATCAGAAGCTTTGGTCGTGATCTTCTGTTTGATCGCAAATCCTCCTGCTACAGATAAGCAGATTCCTACAATGGCTAAAAACTTTTTGTTAAAAATAATTTTTCTCATGGTTCTATCCCTCCTTGAATGCTGGCATTTTAGTCAGATATAGTATACCCTATTTTATAGATAAATTGCGAGCTATTTTTTTCTTAATTTTTTCTTTCCAAAAAATATTCCCTTTACCTGATAGAAAAAATTTTGTTTTTGTGTCTTCTCTTTTGGAGCAAGTCTTTTTGCTTCATTTAAAAAGTGGATCTGTGAATTCATATTATCTTCACGTTTTTTCTTAGTTGTATATTCTCCGTTGGAAAGCAGTACCTGTGCCTGAATGTTATCCTGCTTCATCACATTGATCATCTTCAGGATTCTTTGTTTTAACCTTGGATCATAGATCGGTGCTGCGACTTCAACTCTTCTTCTTGTATTCCTTGTCATCATATCCGCAGATGAAATATAAATCTCTGTATCATCTCCAACTCCAAATGCATAAATCCTTGAATGTTCCAGAAATCTTCCGACAATGCTTTCTACACGGATATTCTCTGTCTTCCCTGGGATTCCAGGACGAATACAGCAGATTCCACGAATCAGCAGAAATATCGGAACTCCTGCATTTGACGCCTTCGATAACTCATCGATGATCTTACGATCTGTTAAAGAGTTCATTTTCATAAAGATCCCACATGGCTGAAAGCTTTCTGCTTTCATTTTTTCACGTTCAATCCTTTTTATGATCCCATCCTGAAGACTTGATGGTGCCACAAGAAGATGTTTATACGTTCCTTGAAGATTAAATGTTGCCATATTGTGAAAGAAAACAGATGCATCATGTCCAATTTCTTCGGATGCTGTCATAAGGCTTAAATCTGTATATAATTTCGATGTACTTTCATTGTAATTTCCTGTTCCGATCTGTGTGATGTAATAAATTCCACGACTGTTTTTCTTCGTGATCAGACAAACTTTAGAATGAACTTTGTAATCTTCCATTCCATACATAACCTTACAACCAGCTTCTTCTAAGATTTCAGAATAATTGATGTTATTTTCTTCATCAAATCTTGCCCTAAGTTCCATCAATACAAGAACTTCTTTTCCATTTTCCGCTGCCTCACATAGATATTTGACGATCCTTGCCTGCCTTGCCAAACGATAAATGGTGATCTTGATAGAAAGAGTTTCTTTATCCTTTGCACTTTCTTTCAATAATTCAATAAATGTATCCATGCTGTCAAACGGAAAGGATAATAATTTATCTTCCTCAAGAATCTGTTTTGTCACACTGACTCCTGGAATAAAATCTCTGTTTAACGCTGGTACAAATGGACGATAGCATCCATTTTTTCTCTCTTCTTTTGACACTTTATCTGTCAGCTTATAAACATATTTTAAATCCAATGGCGCCTGGCTTTTAAAGATGTCCTGTTCTGAAATATTTAAACGTTCTGAGAGGTATTTTTTAATCTCTTTATGACGATTGCCCTCAATTTCTAAGCGAACTGGTTTTAATCTGGCCCTCATCTTAATGATCTTCTTCATATGTGTACGATAATCATCTGTTGATTCATAAATCTCATCATCTGGATTGATATCAGCACTTCTTGTAATACATAAAACTGCCTTTTCTTCTACCGTATAATTCTCAAATAATTCATCGCAGAAATACAAAATGATGTCTTCTAAAAGTACATATCTTCTTCCTTCCCCTGATAGAAAGATCATACGCTCCACATCTTTTGGAAGTCCAATGATCCCAAAAGAGATCTTTTCTTTCTTCTTTAAGATCAATCCGATCTGCAATACTTTATTCGGAATATGAGGAAATGGATGCTGTTTCCCGATCACGATCGGAGAAAGTACTGGCAGTATCATCGCCTCATAATATGTCTTTAATCTTTTCTTTTCCTCTTTTTCTAATTCCTCGATCTGACAGCGTTTGATCTTCTTGTCTGCTAGTTCTCCGGATACTTTTGCAAAGATCTTATCTCTTAATTCATACAGTGGTCTGACATGTTTTGCGATCTCATCTAACTGTTCTTCTGGGGTCAGATCCGAACGGATATCTCTGTGATTATCATGGATCAGACTCATTTCATGAATGCTGCCCACTCTGACCATAAAAAATTCATCCAGATTGTTCGTAAATATCTCTAAAAATTTCAGACGTTCAAAAATAGGAACGTTTTTTTTATCTGCTTCTCTTAAAACACGCTCATTAAATTTCAACCAGGATAATTCCCTGTCCTGTGTGTAAGAAAAATCATAGTTTTTGTTCATCATCCTGCCCTCCATCATTCATTCTATTTCCTATGAAAAAATCCGGAGAGATATTGATATTCCCCCGGATTCTCATTCTTATTAATATGCAAATTTTTCTGCAAAATATGCTTTCAGATCTTCAATCTTAACACGTTCCTGTTCCATTGTGTCACGATCACGAACTGTAACAGCTCCATCTTCTAAAGAATCGAAATCGAATGTTACACAGTAAGGTGTTCCAATCTCATCCTGTCTTCTATAACGCTTACCAATATTACCACGTTCGTCGAATTCACAGTTATATTCTTTCGCTAATTCTTCATAAACCTTCATAGCACCATCGCTTAACTTCTTAGATAATGGTAAGATACCGATCTTAACAGGTGCTAATGCTGGAT
>CAJMOO010000097.1 GCA_905215045.1 uncultured bacterium
GGTTCGCAGCGAATTTGGTCGGTTGTTTGAGCGTCAAAGACTACTGGTTTCAATAGTTTTGAGCGCGAGTTACCGAAGGAAAATTCGCGAATCAGCGACCGTTCAAAACGGCGAGCATAAATTTCTGGTCTGGATCTGCTATGCTATGATTTCGTTTTTCTCATATACAATGAACTGACTACCTTCAAATTACAATTTAGGACTTCCTTTTTCTCAAACAATTTAGTATAATAGAAAGATGCAGTGAAATATATATTAAAAATAGGAGAGAAAAATGGAAAAGAAAAATGACTTTAAGCCATTTATTCCCGCAGATAAAGTGTTACCCGAATTTACAGTTACATCAGTAATTCTTGGTATGATCTTAGCGGTTATATTTGGTGGAGCCAACGCTTATTTAGGATTAAGAGTTGGTATGACTGTATCAGCCTCTATTCCAGCGGCAGTTATTTCTATGGGTGTGATTCGAATGATCTTAAAGAAAGATTCCATCCTTGAAAATAACATGGTACAGACAATTGGTTCAGCAGGTGAATCATTAGCGGCAGGAGCAATCTTTACAATCCCTGCTATTTTTATTTGGGCATCTGAAAAAGGAAGTGGAGTGAGTGCTCCATCTTTCGTATCTATCGCATTAATCGCACTTTGCGGTGGTATTTTAGGAGTACTTTTTATGGTACCTCTTCGTACAGCCCTGATCGTAGAAGAACATGGAACACTTCCTTATCCTGAAGGAACAGCTTGTGCAGAAGTACTTTTAGCTGGAGAAGAGGGTGGAAGTAAATCAAAAGTTGTATTTGCAGGACTTGGAATTGCGGCAGTTTATAAATTTATTGCAGATGGTTTAAAACTTTTCCCTAGTGAAGTTCAGTTTTCTATGCAGGGAGAGTATACAACATCTGTTGGTATGGACGTTCTTCCAGCGTTAGCAGGTGTAGGTTATATCTGTGGAGCACAGGTATCAAGCTATATTTTTGCAGGTGGTGTGTTATCTTACCTTGTTTTAATTCCTGCAATCGCTTATTTTGGTGGAGATTCTATCTCAAAGGTTGTAGATGAGACAGGAAAGGCTCTTGCTTTTAATCAGTTATCAGCTCCACAGATCTGGAGCAATTATGTCAGATATATCGGTGCAGGTGCTGTAGCAGCGGGTGGACTGATCAGTTTGATCAAGACATTCCCTACAATGATTAAGACATTTAGCCATGCCATGAAAGGATTTGGTAAGAAAGGTGACAGCCAGTTAAGAACACAGCAGGATATTTCTATGAAAGCTGTTCTTGGTGGTGTGCTGATCATTGCAATTTTAATCTGGTTATTACCAGAGATTCCAGTAAGCTTCTTAGGAGCTCTTATGATCGTTGTTTTCGGTTTCTTCTTTGCAACCGTATCATCAAGAATGGTTGGTATTGTAGGAAGTAGTAATAACCCAGTATCAGGTATGGCGATTGCAACACTGATCGTAACAACATTTATCTTAAAAGCAACTGGTAATACAGGTGCAACAGGTATGGTATCAGCAATTTCCATTGGTACTGTTATTTGTATCGTTGCAGCTATGGCTGGTGATACTTCACAGGACTTAAAAACAGGTTATATTGTTGGTGCGACACCTAGATTACAGCAGATCGGTGAGTTAATTGGTGCTGTTGTGGCAGCATTTGCAATCGGAGGAGTTATGTATCTTCTGAATGCAGCATGGGGATTCGGTTCTGATCAGATTCCTGCACCACAGGCAACATTGATGAAGATGGTTGTTGAAGGTGTTATGGGTGGTACATTACCATGGGTATTGATCTTCATGGGTGCATTTATCGCCATTGTTGTTGAAATCCTTGGAATTCCAGTATTAGCATTTTCTATTGGTCTTTATTTACCAATTTATTTAAGTGCACCAATCATGGTTGGTGGAGTTATCCGTTGGTTTGTTGACAACAAGAGAAAATATGACAGTGATGCAGCAAGAAAAGATGGATCAGACAGAGGTGTTCTTTATGCCGCAGGTATGATTGCAGGAGAAGGTATCGTTGGTATTCTTCTTGCTGTACTGGCAGTATTTAATGTTGCTGATAAGATTGATCTTTCTTCTGTATATGGAGGAGCCTACGAAAGTGTTGGTAACTGGGTAGGTTTAGCAGCATTTGTAGTATTACTTGCTACACTATTCTACTTCACAAGAAACAAAAAGACGATTGAAGTAGATGCAGAAAAATAATAAAATAAATATGTATTTCAGTGAGAAGAAGGCACTGCTGCAATCCTGCAGTAGTGCTTTCTAAATAAAAAGGTGAATTGATGAAAGAAAAGAAGAATTATATTGACAACATCCCGAAGATCAATGACATGAAATGGGAAGTATTAGAAGATGGAATTGTAGAAATTACAGTAGAAAATACGGGATTTTATAATACAATAGCCCAGAAATTATTCAAAAAGCCACGTTACAGCTTTATCAAATTAGATGAATATGGAAGTTTTGTGTGGCAGAAGATTGATGGAAAGAAAAGCATTTATGAGATAGGAAAAGAACTTGGAAGCGCTCATGAAGGCGCAGCAACACAGTTATACGAGAGATTGTCACAATATTTTGCGATTTTAGAAAGAAATAAATACATTGTTTTTGAAGAAAAATAAATGAAAATTAGAAGTGAAAAGGATTTAAAATGAAATTATCAACAGCAATCATGGGCATTGTTTTATTTGCCATAGCGACGATGATCCTGTATGGATGGGGAATCGTAAAACAGAAGAATCAGACAAATGACCTGATGAATTTGCTTTTTAGCAAAGGACAGGATAAAATAAAAAAGTATTTAAAACAACATGAATACATTACAATTTCACAGGTGGAACAAATTTGCGAAGGTCTTGAAGCAAAACAGCCATTTTCAAGAAACAGAGCGGTTGTGAAGGATAAGCGAGACTATGCAAAGAAACTTGTAGAATATATGCTGAAAACGAACCAGCTTGAGCAAGAGGGCGCTCGTTACAAAATGCATAAAAAATAAGGAGGACATAGAGATGTCAGTATTAGGAGAATTACAGCCAAACAAAGTATTTCAATATTTTGAGGAGATTTGTTCAATTCCTCATGGGTCAAGAAATTTACAGCAGATCAGTGATTATCTGGTGGATTTTGCAAAAACACATGGATTAAAATACAGACAGGATAAAGATTTAAATGTGATCATCTGGAAAGATGGATCAAAGGGATATGAAGATTCTGAGCCAGTCATCCTTCAGGGACATATGGACATGGTTGCAGTCAAAGAATCAGACTGTGACAAAGACATGGAAAAAGAAGGATTAGACTTAGAAATCGATGGAGATTACATTTTAGCAAAAGGAACTTCTTTAGGTGGAGATGACGGAATCGCTGTTGCATATACACTTGCAGTATTAGACGATGAAGAAATGGCACATCCGCCAATCGAAGCAATCTTTACAGTCAATGAAGAGATCGGTATGCTTGGAGCAGCAACCATTGATGTTTCTGATCTTAAGGGACGTTTATTTATGAATATGGATTCCGAAGATGAAGGTGTATTTACAGTCAGTTGTGCAGGTGGAGCATCCGTGATCTGCAAGATTCCATATGAAACAGAAACTGTCAATGCATCCGTGATCGAAATCAAGATGGATGGGTTCACAGGTGGACATTCTGGAGTTGAGATTATCAAAGGACGTATGAATGCAAACTGTGCAATGGCAAGAGTATTACTGAATCTGTTTAATGAAGTGGAAATGCAGCTTGTCTCTGTAAATGGCGGAGAGAAAGACAATGCGATCGCAAAATTCAGCGAAGCAGCTGTTGCAGTACTTCCAGAAGAATTAGAAACAGCAAAACAGATCATTGAAGAGACATTTGGAGAGATCAAAGAAGAATATAAAGTGACAGATCCAGATGCAAAATTAACAGTCAATGTAAAAGAACCAGCAAATGTAGAGACATTTACAGAAGATACAACATTTGCGGTAGTAACTGCAATGGTTCATATGCCAGATGGTGTTCAGAGAATGAATCCAGAGATTGAAGGATTAGTACAGACATCACTGAACATGGGAATCTTAACAACAGAATCTTCAGAAGTACAGATGACATTTGCAGTCAGAAGTTCCAGTGAGACAGAAAAACAGTATCTGATCGATAAGCTGACATCCCTGACAGAGACATTAGGCGGAGATGTAGAAATCGCTGGACCATATCCAGGATGGGAATATAAAGCAGATTCCAGATTACGTCAGGTTATGGTTGATGTATACAAAGATTTGTATAATGGAGAAGAACCAGTTGTTGAAGGTATCCATGCAGGATTGGAATGTGGAATTTTTGCTTCCAAACTGCCAGGGCTTGATGCGGTGTCCTTTGGACCACAGATGGAACATATTCATACGACGAATGAGGTTTTGAGTATTTCATCTACGGAACGTACTTGGAAGTTGGTTGTGAAAACATTGGCTGCTTTGAAATAAATTGTAGTTTGATAAACGGAAGGTATTGGTAGAATATTATAAAAATGGTTATCTGTCTGCGACGCGCTCTCGCTCGACTCACACGTAGCTGTACTAAGTTCCTGAATGATCTAACGATCATCCACTCACTAAGTGCAGACGTGTTCCTACGGTCGCCGACAGATAACCATTTTTATAATATTCAATAATTTCAGTGATCGAAACCACTACGAGTGTGTATGTTAAACGATATTGGCTGAAAATTTTTACACTCAAAGACAGAAGATTATTTCGTTTTTCTCATATACAATTGCACGACCACCCTTCAAATTAAAAAAACCAGTTGAGTTTTCCCAAACCTTTCTATACAATAATAAGAAGAAAAAACCAAAAACGAAAGGAATCAAATCCATGGAAGAATTCTTACAAGTAGGAGCGATTGCCAACACACATGGGATCGCAGGAGAAGTTAAAGTATTTCCGATGACGGATGATATCAAACGATTTAAGAAATTAAAAGAAGTATATTTAGATACAGGAAAAGAAAGAAAACTATTACACGTAGTATCATGTAAATTCGTAAAGAATCAGCCAGTTTTAAAATTTAAAGAATTTACAAACATCAATGAAGTAGAGATGTATAAGAGAAAAGGTCTGTTTGTCACAAGAGATCAGGCAGTGCCTCTAAAGAAAGATGAATATTTTATTGCAGATCTGATCGGACTTTCTGTGATCAGAGAAGATAATGGAGAAGTTCTTGGAGAATTAACAGATGTTCTACAGACTGGTGCAAACGATGTCTATGAAGTAAAGATGGAAGATGGAAAAGAAGTTCTGCTTCCAGCGATCAGGGAATGTATCAAGAAGGTTGATCTTGAAAAAGGCGAGATTACAGTGCATGTGATGAAAGGATTATTAGATGAATAGATTTCATATATTAACACTGTTTCCAGAGATGGTAATGGATGGACTTAATACAAGTATTATCGGCAGAGCGATTGATGCAGGACTTCTTGAGATCAATGCAGTTAATATCCGTGATTATTCTACCAATAAACATATGAAAGTGGATGATTACCCATATGGGGGCGGAGCCGGGCTTGTGATGCAGCCGGAGCCGGTTTATCGTGCATATGAAAATCTTACAAAAGATATGAAGAAGAAGCCAAGAGTTGTTTATCTGACACCGCAGGGAACAACATTTCATCAGGAGATGGCAAAAGAACTTGCAAAAGAAGAAGAATTAGTTTTTTTGTGTGGCCACTATGAAGGAATTGATGAGAGAGTCTTAGAAGAGATTGTCACAGATTATGTATCAATCGGTGATTATGTTTTAACAGGTGGGGAGTTGCCTGCAATGGTGATGATCGATTCAATTTCAAGATTGGTTCCGGGTGTTTTACATAATGATGATTCTGCCGGGGATGAATCTTTTGAAAATGGGTTGCTTGAATATCCACAATATACAAGACCATCTGTGTTTTTAGATAAAGAGGTACCAGAAGTTCTTTTATCCGGACATCATGAGAATATCCGCAAATGGAGACATGAACAGTCAGTCAAACGCACAAAAGAGAGAAGACCAGATCTCTGGGAAGCATATGAGAAGGGGACGGAAGAGAAAGATGGAGACAGGTAAGATTAAACTTGTAGCAGCTGATATGGATGGGACTCTTTTAAATCGTGATCGCAAGATCACACAATATACACAGGATGTAATTAAAAAAGCAGCCAGACGAGGCGTTTATTTTGTGCCAGCAACAGGAAGAGCGGTGAATGCACTTCCGGAAGAATTAAAGGCAATGGAAGAAGTCCGCTATGGGATTTTTAGTAATGGAGCGACGATTTATGATCTGAAGGAGAAAAAAGTCCTCTACAAAAACCAATTTCCAAAAGAAAGAATATTGGAATTATTAGATTGGTTGAAACAATTCGATGCAATGGCAAGTTTCAGCATGGATGGACAATCTTATGCGCAAAGATCAGATATGGACAATATCGACTATTATGAGTTGGACGAGAATACAAGAAGTGTTGTACAAGGTTCAAGAAAGATTGTTCCTGATCTGAAGAATCTGCTCAAGAAAGATGGACAGACGGTTGAAAAGATAACTTTGCTTTTTAAGACAATGGAAGAGAGAGAAAGAGTAAAGAAAGCATTAGGAGAGATCAAAGATATTCAGTTTGCAAGTTCACTGCCCAAGAATGTTGAGATTTCTCAAAAAGGCTGTAACAAAGGAGATGGATTATTTCATTTGGCACAGATTCTGGGGATAGACAAAGAAGAAACCATGGCATGTGGTGATGCAGATAATGACCAAGAGATGTTAGAAAATGCCGGATTTGCCGTTGTTATGGAAAATGGCCTTGATTCCATGAAAGCGATCGCAGACTATATTACAGTTTCTAATCAGGAAAATGGAGTTGCAAAAGCAATGGAGAAATTTGTATTAAGGTAAAGAATCTTAAAAAATACAAAAAAACACT
>CAJMOO010000098.1 GCA_905215045.1 uncultured bacterium
GATGGGAGAATGAGAAAGCTTCCGTTGAGAAAGTCTCCAAATTAAGAGAAGAGATCGAATCTGTAAACAGTGAGATCCAGATTGCCCAGAGAAATTATGATTTAAATAAAGCAGCCGAATTACAGTATGGTCGCCTGCCAGAATTGAAGAAACAGTTAGAAGAGGAAGAAGAACGCGTAGCGAAAGAAGACCGTTCTATGGTCAGAGAATCCGTCACAGAAGATGAGATCGCCAAGATCATTTCCCGTTGGACAGGAATTCCAGTAGCGAAACTTACTGAAAGTGAGAGAAATAAGACATTACATCTTGATAAGATCCTTCATGAAAGAGTTGTTGGACAGGATGAAGCAGTGGAACTTGTTACAGAATCCATCATCCGTTCCAAAGCCGGAATCAAGGACCCAAGCAAACCAATCGGTTCTTTCTTATTCCTTGGACCAACAGGTGTAGGTAAGACAGAACTTGCTAAAGCACTGGCAGAAAGCTTATTTGATAACGAGCAGAATATCGTGCGAATCGATATGAGTGAATATATGGAGAAACACTCCGTGGCAAGACTGATCGGAGCGCCTCCGGGATATGTTGGATATGAAGAAGGCGGACAGTTGACTGAAGCAGTCAGAAGAAAACCTTACTCTGTAGTCTTATTTGATGAGATCGAAAAAGCCCATCCAGATGTATTTAATATCTTATTACAGGTATTAGACGATGGACGAATCACAGACTCCAAAGGTAAGACCGTAGACTTTAAGAACACGATCCTGATCATGACATCCAATATCGGATCTTCCTACCTGTTAGAAGGAATCGATGAAGATGGCAATATCAAACCAGAAGCACAGGATATGGTTATGAATGACCTTAAGAATCATTTCAGACCAGAATTCTTAAACCGTCTGGATGAAACGATCATGTTCAAGCCATTAACAAAAGCAAATATCACAAATATCATCGACTTACTTGTGAAAGATCTGAACCGCAGATTAGCAGACAAAGAATTAAGCGTTGAATTAACATCAGCAGCCAAGAATTATGTTGCCGACCATGGTTATGAACCAATGTATGGAGCAAGACCATTGAAGAGATATCTGCAGAAGAGTGTTGAGACACTGGCTGCAAGATTGATTTTGAGCGATGGGGTCGATGCGGAAGATACGATTTTGATCGATGTAGAGAATGATCAGTTGATTGCGAAAGTGAAAAATTAATTTGCATAACGGAAATGTATTGAGTATTCATAAAAACATAAAAAAAGATAGAGGTACGAAAAACGAATTCCATTGACGGATTTTTTGCAAAACGCTGATCCGCCAACACTCCTGCACAACTCACTGCGTTCAAACAGTGCCCGTGTTGGCTGCGATTTTGCAAAAAATCCTATGGAATCCTATCATTTCGTACCTCTATCTTTTTTTATGTTTTTATGAATACCTGAAGGCATTCTCGTATAAAATTAAGAATTTTCAAGCGGAAGGGTGTGACAGTGAAATTAAATACAGAATTAACACCAGAGATGATAAAAGAAGGAACACCAGATGAGGTAGTCGTTTCTACAGGATGTAAACTATTTATCCCCACCGATTAAAGAACATGACCTTTCAAACGTAGTTCAGGCAAATGATATTTTCTTGCAAAATGTACGTGCAGGAAAGAATGTAGCAGTAGGATCAAGTTTTGTAATAAAAGAAAGCTCTGAGTAATGCTCAAAGCTTTCTTTTTATTCTCTATAGCCGTTCCACAACCACCTTACATTTTTTCTTGCAAAAAGCAATTCCATATGCAAGAATATCATTTCGTCCTTCATTTCTTAAGCGTTCATCATACCGGCGTTCCCTAATCTGCTGCATTGCTTTTTCGCAAGCTTTAGAAAGCCCCTGAAATGTTTGGGCATATTTTAGTTCTATTATGATTCCTGCATCTGGATCGTCTGTCTCGATCAGAATGTCTACCAGTCCATCTCCAGATTCTATTTCTGGTCTGGATCCTCTGTTCTATTATTTCGTTTTTCTCATATACATGATAGACTACGTCAAATCACGATCAGCCACAGTGATCATCACACGGTTCTGATATTCTTCAAGTACATCTTGTGATACATTAGAATCAGTTACCAGAACATCAATATCATCCCAGTCACAAACAAGAAATGCTGCCGTCTTTTCAAATTTCGTGCTGTCTGCAAGAAGAATAGTTTTTTGTGATACTGAGAATATGTTGCGTTTTACGGTTACTTCTTCATATGGTGTTACCATAGGACCAGTAGGTGTGCATGCATCAGTACCGATGATCGCAATGTCTGGATGAATATTCTCAAGCATTGCGTTTGTCCATGCACCAAGCATTGCACCGCTGCTCTTACGCAAGTGACCGCCGAGAACAAAGATATCGTTATCACTTTCCAAGAGAGCATGAAGAGCAGGAGCAGAATTTGTGAAAATCGTATAGCCTGATTTCTTAGCGAGCAGTTCTGCAAGGATCATGGGCGTACTTCCGGCATCTAGAACGATAGACGCACCATCTGGAATAAAATCAAGTGCACGTTTGGAAATCGCGAGCTTTTTATCTATATTAACAGAATGTTTTTCGGATACAGGATGTTCTATATCTAGTTCTTTAATTCGCATAGCACCACCGCGGACTTTCTTGATCATTCCCTGAGCATCAAGGTGAATGATATCTTTTCGTACAGTTTCAATCGAAACATCCAAGCGTTTTGCTGCGTCAGTAATAGAAATAGAACCTTCGTTAACAACCATTTGTACAAGTTGGCTGCGTCGCTGTGTTGTAAAGCGTTGTTTCATAATGACTCCCTTCTATTATGTTGTTTTACAATAAGATTTTAATATAAAAACCAACATAATCCAAATATTAATCAAAATTATACCACAATATTTTCAAAAAGTGTATGAAAAAGTTCCCAAAAACTACAAAAAAATTAAAATATGTGCTTTTTCATACCTTGAAAAACAAAAGATATTGCAATTTCTTATTCGAAATATAAGAAAAGTTGGAGAAAAAATCAAGATAAGTTGTAATTTAGTCCAAGATAATCCAATTTAATTAGTGTTTGTTCTTGACAAATCCAAGATACACCAATATAATAAAGGCAGATGAAAGAAAGAGTGTTCATCAAAACATTTACAGATATTAAGAATCTTTGATTATTAAGGAAGGAGAGAAACAAAATGAGTGCTATTTACAAGAGAGATGAAAGCAAGATTTTTTCCCGTATCAATGTTTTACGTGAAAATATGTTGGACGCAGTTCCATCACTTTCAAGTGAGAGAGCTGTTCTGGCAACAGAGTTTTATAAGAATAATGAAGGTATGCCTCCAAAACTATTAAGAGCTCATCTTCTGGAATATCTTCTTGCAAAGAAAGAAGTACTGATTCGTGATCCAGAGCTTATCGCAGGAAACATTACAAAAGTTCTTCGAGCAGCTGAAGTATTTTTCCCAGAGAGCGATGCTGCGTGGATTGAAGATGACATTGACAACTTCCCAACTCGTGAGCTTGATCCATTTATCGTGGAGCCTGAAGTACGTGAAGAGATTTTAGCATGTACACCTTACTGGAAAGGAAAATGTCTGACTGACTATATTTCAAAGGCAGTTCCAGAAGAAGAACTTGTTGCAGCAAGAAACGGTGCAACACAGATCAACTACGCAGACGGTACAGGACATTTACTGATCAACTATGAATACATCCTTGGAAATGGTCTTGAGGCAGTACTTAAAGACATCGAAAAATCCCGTGACACAATTGATTATTATGAAATGGGAGCACTTGAGAAGAAAATGGAATTAGATGCGATGGAGATCGCAGTAAAAGCTGTTATCGCATATGCACATCGTTTTGCTGATCTTGCAGATGAAAGGGCTGCAAAGATGGAAGCTGAAGATCCAACGCGTGCAAAAGAATTACGCATGATGGCAGAAAATCTTCGTACAGTACCAGAACATCCGGCACAGACATTCTGGCAGGCATTACAGTCATTATGGCTTTGCAATCTGGTAGTGCAGATCGAATCTAACGGTACTGGAGTTTCTATCGGACGTATCGACCAGTGGTTATATCCATATTACCGCCGCGATATTGATAACAAAGTTATTACACAGGATCAGGCACAGGAATTACTTGATTCTCTTTGGCTGAAATTTGAAGAGATGAATAAGATCCGTTCTACTGCAGCGGTTGAAATCTTCTCCGGGTATCTGACAAACCAGTGTGTAACGATCGGTGGCTGCGATAAGAATGGAGCAGATGCAGTAAATGATCTGTCTTATATGTGTTTACAGGCTCAGCTTGATGTATATCTGAAATCCCCTCAGATGGCAGTACGTATTGGCGGTCGTACACCATATAAATTCCTTCGTAAAGCATTTGACTGTATCAGTCTTGGTGGAGGAAACCCAGAACTGATCGGTGATGACTGCATTATTCAGGCAATGGTACGTTTAGGTATGTCACTTCCAGTAGCACGTGACTATGCCAATGTAGGATGTATTGAACCATCAGTTGTTGGTGGATGGGGTATCCATAAAGGTGGATCTATCAATTTACCAAAAGTTGCTGATCTGGCACTTACAAATGGTGTAGATCGTAGAACTGGTGAACAGGTAGGATGCAAGAGTGGAGATCCGGCAGAATTTAAGACGATGGATGATTATCTTGAAGCAGTGAAAGCACAGATTCGTTTCTTCGTTCGAATGTCTACAGCGGTTACAGGTGTTGTAGAAGGATATCGTCGAGACATGATTCCACATGTGTTCACTTCCTCAGTTATTCCTGACTGTGTAGATAAACGACTGGATGCCACAGCAGGTGGTGCTCGTTATAATTGGACAGGTATGAATGTAAATGGTGGTGCGAACTTTGCCAATGGTCTTGCAGCTGTTCAGAAACTTGTCTTTGATGAAAAGAAATATACGATTGAACAGATAAATGAAGCACTTGATGCGAACTTTGAAGGATATGAAGATATGTGTTATGACATGCTGCAGGCACCAAAATACGGAAATGACGAAGATTATGTAGATTTCTTATTACGTGATGGCATTGCATATCTTTCTGATCAGTATGCCCTGTATACAAACCCTCGTGGAGGTATCTTCACCATTGGATTCTTCCCAGGAACATTACATCATTACTATGGTACTTTAACAGGTGCTACAGCGGATGGTCGTAAAGCAGGAGAAGCTTTTGCAGATGCAATTTCACCAACATCTGGAAGTGATAAGAAGGGACCTACAGCAGTTATGAGTTCTGTAACAAAACTTGATATGACACGTTCAGGTAATGGTTCTGTTCTAAATATGAAGTTCTCACCAGCATTATTCTCAACAGAACAGGATGTTCGTAATTTCTTAGCTTTGAACAAATCATACCTGACAATGATGGGTGGATTCCATGTGCAGTACAACATTGTTTCTAAAGAAACATTACAGGCAGCACAGGCTGACCCTAAGAAATATAAAGATCTGATCGTTCGAGTTACCGGATACAGTGCATACTTTACTGAATTAGGTAAAGAAGTTCAGGACGAGATCATTGAACGTACGGAACAGGAGATGTAGAAAAAAGGAGAGTACTATGGATATTCGTGGAAAAATTTTCAATACCCAGCACTACTCTATCCGTGATGGACACGGAATCAGGACAGTTGTATTTTTAAAAGGCTGTCCAGCCAGCTGTGTCTGGTGCTGTAATCCAGAATCACAAGGTTATGATTTTGACCTTTACCATGTAGAACGTTTTTGTGCAGGATGTGGACGTTGTGAGCAGGTATGTCCAAACAGTGCGATTTCTGTTGTGGATGGGAAAGCAGAGATTGACAGGGAAAAGTGCAGAAAATGTTTTTCATGTGTTGATATCTGTCATGCAGATGCCATGCAGAAGATGGGAACTGAGGTTACGGTAGACGAAGTGATCAAAGAGGTTATGAGTGATGCTCCGATGTATGAGACTTCCGGAGGAGGGGTAACACTTTCTGGTGGAGAATGTCTGACACAGCCAGAATTTGCTCTTGCAATTCTTGAAGAAGCACGGATGAACGGTATCAGTACCTGTATCGAAACTTGTGGTGTATGTCGTAAGGATGTACTGGTGAAAGCAGCAAATCTTTGTGATGAGGTGTTTATGGATCTTAAGATCATGGATCCAGAAAAAAGTAAACGATTTATCGGTGTGGACAGTACAAGCATTCTTGAAAATGCAGCAGCAATTGCAAAACTTCCATGGGTGTACTTCCGTATTCCGCTGATTCCTGGAATCAATGATGATGAAGAAAACCTTCAGGCACTTGCTGATTTTCTGAAAGAATCAGGGAATCCAAGAATTAAATTGATTCCATATCATGTACTGGGTGTAGATAAATATCCACGTCTTGGCCGTGAGTATGAATGGGTACGTTCAAGTAAAGGAATCGATGAAATTGTAAAAAAAGCACAAGAGTTTATGGAAGCACGCGGTATTGAAACTGAAATTGCATAAGTTATAGGCAACAAATAATAAATAAAAAGTCAACCGGTGGAAATTCCGGGAAAGGAGAACACAATGAAACTTTATCTTGATGATGTAAATTTTGACACTATTAAAAAGGTAGCAGATATTTATCCAATCGATGGTATCACATCAAATCCTTCTGTACTGAAAAAATCAGGAAAAACACCTGTAGAGCAGCTTCGTTCCGTTCGTGAGTTTATCGGTCAGGA
>CAJMOO010000099.1 GCA_905215045.1 uncultured bacterium
GTCCCTTTTTGGGACCTTAGGTATTTTCTGCAACTTTTATGCGGTAGATCACCTGATGCTTTCAGATGCTTCCAGTCTGAATAAGTTATCGCCATTTTTTGTTATCGTATTTTCTTATTTAGTACTGAAAGAGAAGATAACACCGACACAGTGCGCTTGCGTTATCGCAGCATTTGTCGGAAGTTTATTTATTGTGAAACCAAGTTTTGCGACTGGGGTAACACCAGCAGCTGTCATTGGTTTTGCAGGAGGAATGTGCGCAGGTTTTGCATACACCTGTGTAAGGAAACTAGGACTTCGAGGAGAAAAAGGTCCAATGATCGTATTTTTCTTCTCAACATTTTCCATGCTTGCATGTGTTCCATATCTGATCGTTGATTTTCATCCGTTCTCCACACAGCAGCTGATCTTCCTGTTATTGACAGGACTTGCGGCGGCAGGTGGACAGTTTGGTATCACAGCAGCTTATACTTATGCACCAGCAAGAGAGATTTCTGTTTATGATTACACACAGATTATGTTTTCGGCAGTTCTTGGATTTTTGTTCTTTGGACAGCTTCCAGATTTGTTGAGCTTTATCGGATATTGTGTGATCGTTGCAGCAGGAGTTATTATGTTTCTTTATAACAAGAGACGTGGAGGAAATTAGATGAAATTCATATCATGGAATGTCAATGGAATCAGAGCATGTGTGAAGAAAGGATTTTTAGATTTTTTCAATGAGGCAGATGCTGATATTTTCTGTATTCAGGAAAGTAAGATGCAGGAAGGACAGCTTGATCTTGAGCTTCCAGGATATCATCAGTACTGGAATTATGCAGTGAAGAAGGGATATTCAGGAACAGGTATTTTTACGAAAGAAGAACCAATCAGCGTTTCTTATGGTCTTGGAATCGAAGAACATGATCAGGAAGGACGTGTAATCACACTGGAGTTTGAAGATTATTACTTTATTACAGTGTATACACCAAATTCACAAAGTGAACTGGCAAGACTGTCTTATCGAATGAAGTGGGAAGAGGATTTTCTTGTTTATCTGAAGAAGTTAGAGGAGACAAAGCCTGTGATCTTTTGTGGCGATCTTAATGTTGCCCACACAGAGATCGATCTTAAGAATCCAAAGACAAACCGCAAAAATGCTGGTTTTACAGATGAAGAACGAGAGAAGATGAGCATACTTCTTGACAATGGATTTATCGACACCTTCCGTTATTTATACCCAGACCAGACAGGAATCTACTCTTGGTGGTCTTACCGCTTCAATGCGAGAAAGAATAATGCGGGATGGCGTATTGACTATTTCATTGTATCAGAGTGCTTAAAAGACCGGATCAGTGATGCAAAGATCTTAACAGATGTGATGGGATCAGATCACTGTCCGATTGAATTAGATTTCAAATAATAAGAACAGAAAGAGGTAAGTCAGATGGTAGAATTAACAAACAAAGAGTTCTTTCAGGATTTAGATCAGACAATTGCAGCAGAATTATTTGAACAGACAACCTATCCATGGGAGATTCTTCCGTTGATCAAAGACTTTATCTTAAAGATTGGACCAACATTGTCCAAAGATGAATATGATCAGCCAGAAGAAGACGTATGGATCGCAAAGAGTGCGACGATTGCAAAGACAGCAACAATTAACGGACCAGCGATCATCGGTCCAGATACAGAAGTGCGCCCAGGGGCATTTATCCGTGGAAATGCACTGATCGGAGCAGGATGTGTGGTAGGAAATTCTACAGAGATCAAGAATGATATTTTATTTAATAACGTTCAGGTACCTCATTATAATTATGTTGGAGATTCTATTCTTGGATATAAGTCTCATATGGGAGCAGGATCAATCACATCCAATGTAAAATCCGACAAGACAAATGTTGTGATCAAGAATGGAGAAGAAAAGATTGAGACAGGAAGAAAGAAGATTGGAGCAATCTTAAGTTCCCGTGTGGAAGTTGGATGCGGAACGATCTTAAATCCAGGATCAGTCGTTGGTCATGACAGCAACATTTATCCATTGTCTATGGTACGTGGATGTATCGCACCAAACAGCATCTATAAGAAAGCAGGAGAGATCGCCGAAAAACGATAAGACCTGTAATGGAGGAAACCATATGAAAGGTGCAAAATATATACTGACAGCAGCGGTTATCGCAATGAGCAGTGTGATGATGACAGGATGTTTTAAGCCGTCAAAAGATTCGGTTGTGGAATCCAAATATTATCAGAGTCTTAAGGATGAGAGAGATAAACTGTCTGTCCAGTTAAAAGAAGAAAAGAAAAAAACAAGTTCACTGAATAAGAAGATCAAGGCCATTCATGCAACTTCCGGAGACCAAAAGATTGCAGAGTACAAAAGCAAAGTGAAAGACAGCAGGATCATTAAAGTTGATTTTGCAACGAATACGATTAAGAATCAGAGCTTTGCGGTAACGAATATTCCTGTCTGCAAATATGTAAAGAAGATTGTGACAGGATGCAATCGAATGATCGGAATCACACCAACGGATGTAGAGAAGCAGTATAAACAAAGTTATTCGTATGCGTTGATCGATGAAGATAATACAACCTTCGAGTTCAAAGTATATGGTGACAGTTATATTGTATTTGATGAGATTCCAGAGAATGTTTATGCATACAATGGCGCTTCAACCGTTGGAGATGCACTGATCGATGCCGCAGAGCAGAAGAATTACAGCAGTGTGGCAGCAAGAATTGCAGATGCACAGATCATTGTAACAGATAAGAAGATGAAATTTAATGACACAGCGATCAAAGTTTCTAAGGTTGTTGAGAAAGCAAAGAAGTTATCTGGAAAAGATGCAGTGCAGGATACAACTTCATGGAATGAGTATCGTTTCTACACAAGTGGTACATTAACAAAAGTACTTCTTGGGGACAGCACAACGATCGGTATCGAAGATAAAGATGGAAAACAGACATTCTATCAGATCAGTGATAAACAAAAGAAAAATCTACAAAAATACATGAAATAGTAAAGAGAAGAAGACGTTTTGACGTATAGAAAAGATATGTCAGAACGTCTTTTTTTCGTGCTTTTATGGGAGCGGGATGAATACAATAAAAATTTCTTTGAATCAGTTATTATAAATTTCTATAACTGTATTTATTGACATGTATACAGAAATCTTATATAATCCAATTCATATAAAACATACAGAAATAGTATGGAATTAAAACAAAGGAGAAGAAACGATGAGAATAAGACAACAAAGAACCAGCAAAACAAATATCTGTAAGAAAATGATCCTTTTTAGTGTCTGTATGATTCTTATGGTTTCTACGGCAGGATGTGGAAATAAGAAAAAAGAAAATCTTACGATAACAAACGTATCCTACGATCCAACAAGAGAGTTTTATGAGAAATACAATAAAGAATTTATCAAATATTACAAAGACAAATATGGAAAGAAAGTAGAAGTGATCCAGTCCCACGGTGGTTCTGGAAGCCAGGCAAGATCAGTCGTAGAAGGAAGCAACGGTGATGTTGTAACACTGGCCTTAGAACATGACATTTCACTGATCGAGCAGACTGGACTGATCAACAAAGGATGGCAGAAGAGATTTTCAAATGATTCTGCACCATATACCTCAACGATCGTTTTTCTTGTAAGAAAAGGAAATAAGAAAAACATCAAAGACTGGAATGATCTGATCAAGAAAGGAGTGGAAGTCATCACTCCAGATCCAAAGAGCAGCGGAGGTGCCTGCTGGAACTTTTTAGCAGCTTATGGATATGCAATTGATACCTATCACGATCAGAAAAAAGAAGAACAATTCTTAACAAAACTATATCAGAATGTATCCGTTATGGATTCCGGAGCCAGAGGTTCGACAACAACCTTTGTAGAAAATAAAAAAGGTGATGTCCTGATCGCCTGGGAAAATGAAGCCATCCAGACAGTGAAGAATTATCCAGGGAAATACGAGATCATCACACCAAGTGTTAGTATTTTAGCACAGCCAAGTGTCAGTCTTGTGGACGATAATGTAGATGTCAATGGCACAAAGAAGATCGCCACAGAGTATTTGAAATATCTCTACAGTGACAAAGCACAAAAACTTGCAGGTGAAGAAGGATATCGTCCATCCAATCAGACAATCTTAAAACAATACAAAGATAAATTTAATCTGAAAATGAAATTATATAAGATCAGTGATTTCGGTGGATGGGATCAGGCTTATAAGAAATATTTTGAAGATGGAGCGTTGTTTGACAAGATTTACACGAACAATTAAGAAGGCAGGAATGAAGATGAGCAATACAAATAACGAGAACAATATATTAAAAAAAGCGAAAAAAGCAAGAGTCATTCCGGGATTTGGATTAACGATGGGAGTTACCGTAACGATGTTATCATTGATCGTACTGATTCCATTAGCATCCGTATTTGCTTACGCATTAAAATTATCGCCGAGTGAATTCTTTACACTGATATCAAAAGAAACCGTAAGAAATGCATTTATCACAAGTATCGGCTGTTCCTTTATCGCAGCACTGATCAATGTAGTCTTTGGACTGATCATCGCATGGGTACTGGTAAAGTATGAATTTCCAGGGAAACGCCTGATGGACGGAATGATCGAACTTCCATTTGCACTGCCAACCGCAGTTGCAGGTATTACATTATCTAAAATGTATGCCGAAGATGGAATGATCGGACGATACTTTGCACACTTTGGAATTAAGATTTCCTATACAAGGATTGGACTTTTGATCGCTCTTGTATTTATCGGGATTCCATTTATCGTAAGAGCTGTTCAGCCAGTTCTTGAAAAGATGGATGACCAGTATGAGGAAGCCGCCTATATGTTAGGTGCAACACCGACAAGAACATTCTTTAAAGTTATTTTACCAGAATTAAGACCTGCATTATTGACAGGATTTGGACTGGCATTTGCAAGAGGAATCGGAGAATACGGAAGTGTGATCTATATCTCTGGAAACAGTGCCAAGGAACATACACAGATGATCTCTTATGTGATCATGCAGAAATTAAACTATATCGACTATAAAAGTGCAACCGCCATTGCCCTTGTGATGTTGATCATTTCCTTTGTGATGTTATTTGTGATCAATATCATACAGGTGAGACAGGCAAGAAGAGTGAATGCACAGTAAGGAGGAAAATTATGAATGAACAGCAAAAGTTTGAAAAAAGAAAACAACGAACAAAGATCATCTTGATCACAGTCAGTGTCTTATTTATGATCATTATGCTGGTTTTACCATTATTTTCCGTCATTACGAATTCGTTAAGTGAAGGATTTAAATTCTATGTAAGTTCCATCTCAACGGATTATGTAAAAAGTGCCTTATTTGTAACGATCCTGGCAACGCTTGTTGCGGTTGCGATCAATACATTTTTCGGAATTATGGCAGCATTTTTATTAACAAAATTCAGCTTCAAAGGAAAACAGGTTTTAGCAACCTTAATTGATATTCCATTTTCCATTTCACCGGTCATCGTAGGACTTGCATTTTTGATGACATTTGGAAGACTTGGATGGACGTATCCAGCAATCCGAGCGATCAACTCGTTCTTTGGAACAAATATCCGAATTGCATTTGCAATTCCGGGAGTTATCTTGGCAACGATCTTTGTTACTTTCCCATTTGTGTCAAGAGAGATCATACCGATCTTAAACTCACAGGGAAAAGATGAAGAAGAGGCAGCAGCACTCATGGGTGCCAGTGGATTTACAATCTTTCGAAAGATCACACTTCCTCAGATGAAATGGGGACTGATCTACGGAATCATCTTATGTAGTGCCAGAGCATTAGGAGAATTTGGTGCAGTCAATGCACTTTCCAAGACAAGAGGTGAGACATTTACCTTGCCACTAGAAATCGATGCATTATATATGTCAGGGACATCATCATCGATCACAGCAGCATTTGCAGTATCATCGGTCTTAGTATTGATCGCAGTCGTTGTACTGATCTTAAGAAATATCGCATGGTACCGCTCACAGGACAAACAACAGGGAAAGGACGGAAGATAAAATGTATGTGGAAATGAGAAATATCTATAAACAATACGGAAACTTCCGGGCATCAGACAACGTAAGTTTTGGAATTGAAAAAGGAAAACTTGCAGCGCTGCTTGGACCAAGTGGAAGTGGAAAGACAACATTGCTTCGAATGATCGCAGGACTGGAAAATCCAAATGCAGGAGATATCTTTATCGATGGAAAGCGAGTGAATGATATTCCAGCCGCTAAACGAGGGATTGGATTTGTATTCCAAAGTTATGCTTTATTCCGATATATGACAGTTTTTGACAACATCGCATTTGGATTAGAAATTGCGAAAATGCCGAAAAAACAGATCAAAGAACGAGTGCTTGAACTATTAGAATTAACTGGACTCTCAGGACTTGAAAACAGATATCCAAATCAGTTATCAGGAGGACAGAGACAGAGAGTCGCATTTGCAAGAGCCTTGGCTCCAAATCCACAAGTATTATTGCTTGATGAACCATTTGCGGCGATCGATGCGAAAGTAAGGTCAGA
This sequence comes from uncultured bacterium, assembly GCA_905215045.1. The sequence continues at coordinate 6,541 of CAJMOO010000099.1, forward strand.
GCTTCGCCTCTGGCTAAAAGAAATGGTATCCAAACTTGGTATCACAAGCATTTTCGTTACACATGATCAGGATGAAGCCGTAGAGGTTG
>CAJMOO010000100.1 GCA_905215045.1 uncultured bacterium
GCTGCGCTTCCAATCGTTTATTTATTTTTTATCATATACTCGAAATCTACAGTTGACCAACTTACAAAAATTTAAATTTATTTCTTATTCAACGTCTGCTAATGCTGCAAGATTTTCTTCTCCTGTACGGATTTTAATAACTTTATCTACGTTGTATACAAAGATCTTACCATCTCCGATATGACCTGTGTAAAGAGCTTTCTTCGCAGCTTCAATGATGTTTTCTACTGGGATATTTCCTACGATAACTTCAACTTTAACTTTTGGAAGTAATGTTGCATCGACTTCAGCACCTCTGTAACGTTCTCCGGCACCTTTCTGGATACCACAACCCATTACCTGAGTAACTGTCATACCAGTAACTCCGACATCGTTCATAGCTTTTCTTAACTTGTCGTATCTTGTTAATTTTGCGATAATAACAACTTTGTACATTCCTGTTACAAGATCTGGAGCTTTGCTAACCTGTACGGCTGCTGCTTTCTGAACTTCAGAAGCCTGTTCGTAATCTTCCTGTCCAAGAACTGTATTTGCATTTTCTTCCATGATCATTGTGTTAGAAATATCCATCATACTGAATCCAGCGTATGCTGATGTTAAACCATGTTCTGGTCCATCCAGACCGATGATCTCTTCTTCTTCTGTTACACGAAGACCAATCGTTGCTTTGATAATTGTAAATGTTAAACTGATCGTCACGGCTGTCCAAGCGCAGACACAAACAATACCGATGATCTGAATCTTTAATAATCCAAATCCACCACCATAGAAAAGTCCATTTAATTCACTTCCTGGTGCAGTTTTTGTTGCAAATAATCCTGTTGCTAATGTTCCCCATAAACCGTTCATAAAATGAACTGCTACGGCTCCAACTGGGTCATCAATTCTTAATTTATAATCTAATAACCATACTCCAAAACAAACAAGTAATCCAGAAACTGCTCCGATCACAATTGCTCCAAAAGCATCTGTGACATCACATGGTGCTGTGATCGCTACAAGTCCTGCAAGAGATGCATTTAATGACATTGATACATCAGGTTTTCCATATTTTACCCATGTAAATACCATACAAACAACTGTTGCGACTGCTGGTGAAATTGTTGTTGTTACGAAGATAGATCCTAACTGTTCAACAGATGTTGCTGCTGCACCGTTGAATCCATACCAGCCAAGCCATAAGATAAATACTCCTAATGCTCCAAGTGGAATATTATGTCCTGGGAATGCATTTACTTTTGTAATATTTCCATCTTTATCTTTTGTGAATTTACCAATACGTGGTCCTAAGAATTTTGCTCCGATCAGTGCGGATAATCCACCAACCATATGAATTGCACAAGATCCTGCGAAATCGTGGAATCCCATCTGTGCTAACCATCCACCGCCCCAGATCCAATGTGCTTCGATCGGATAGATCAATGCAGAGATTACTGCGGAATAAATACAGTAAGATAAGAATTTTGTTCTTTCTGCCATGGCTCCGGATACGATCGTTGCTGTTGTTGCACAGAATACTAAGTTGAATACGAAACTGGACCAGTCAAAATTTGCATAAGATGTAAAAATATCAAATCCAGGTTTTCCGATCAACCCGATCATATCTTCCCCGAGTAATAAACTGAAACCGATCAGAATAAATACACAAGTACCAATACAGAAGTCCATCAGGTTTTTCATGATAATATTTCCGGCATTCTTAGCTCTTGTAAATCCGGCTTCAACCATAGCGAATCCGGCCTGCATCCAGAATACCAGTGCGGCTCCGATCAGGAACCATACCCCAAAGATCTGGGTGTTCATTGCGTTCATAATTTCTTTTGTCATATCTTTGTCCTCCCATTTCGAAAGTTTTTGTTTTTTCATTCAGGAGAAACGCGCGTGTCTTTACTCAATGAATTGATTGAAGGCCTTTAGAAATCCTTCTTGATAAAAAGAAAAGGCGTTATGAAGAATGATCTGTGTCATCTCATAACGCCTTTGTTATGGTTGGAATTATAAACGCCTTATTTTTATTTGTCAATAATATTTTTAGCATTTTTTATGCAAAGAATGTATCTTTTTTAGCACAATCTTAACTATTTAATTCGTTCTCAAGCATACGGTATCCGACTCCGACTTCTGTAAAAACATACTTTGGAACTGCTGGATTTTCCTCGATCTTGCGGCGGATATTTGCCATATTTACTCGCAAAATCCTATTGTTCGTATCTGCGTGAGGTCCCCAGATATCTTTGATGATAGACTCATATGTAATAACCTTTCCTGCATTCTCTGCAAGAAGGGATACCAGTTTATATTCAATCTGTGTAAGACGGATTTCTTCTTCTCCAAGAAAGACTCTTCGCTTATCAAAATCAATCTTTAACTGACCTGCATGATACATTGGTGTCTTCGTCTCTGCTCCCATTGGTTGTCTTCTATGTCTTAGGGCAGTACGGATTCTTGCAAGCAATTCCTGATTACCAAATGGTTTGGTGATATAGTCATCTGCTCCGGCATCCAGGGCTTTTACTTTCTCTGATTCTCTGTTTCTCGCAGAAATCACGATGATCGGCGTAACTGCCCATTTTCTGATTTCAGAGATCACATCGATTCCATCCATATCCGGCAGTCCAAGATCTAATAAGATCACATCCGGACAGTATGATTCCGCACACTGGATCGCCTGATTTCCTGTAGTCGCTATGATTGGTTTGTAGCCATTGGTTTTTAAGATCGTTGATATAAAATTGCCAATGTTTTCTTCATCTTCAGCAATCAATACATTAAATTTTATCTCTGTCATAGTTCCTTTTCCTCCGTCAATTCTTTTTCATCCATTGGCAGACTAAAACTAAACTCTGCTCCATCCTCATAGTTTCTTGCATAGACATCACCTTGATGTGCCATAACAATTGATTTACAGATACTTAACCCAATACCCATACCCTTACGACTTTCATGATCTATAGCACCTGCACAACCGTCGAACAACTGGTCCAAGCGCTCTGGTGCGATACCATTTCCGTGGTCACGGATATAGAATACAACTTTGTTACCTTCTTCTTTGATATCAAGTTCAATAGGTGCATCACTTCCAGAATGTACCCATGCATTTTCCAAAAGGTTCATAATTACCTGCTCAATCAAAGTCGGATCCATTGGAACCATTAAAAAATCTTCTGGGATCTTTACCTTTAATTCACTGTCTGGATATCGCTTCTGATAACGCTGGATTGCTTCTGCTACAACTTCTTCGAGAGGTTCCGGTACTTTCTTTACATGTGGCTGTGTGTCACTTCCATTGCTCTGGATCCTCGTGATACTAAGCAGGTTTTCTACCATATTTAACAACCAGTTTGCATCTTCTTTGATTCCCATGACAAGCTGATCTTTTGCATCTTCATCCAGCTGGTCTTTGGCTTCTAAATACGTCGAACTTGCCCCGATCATTCCAGTCAGCGGAGTCCTAAGATCATGTGAGATCGCTCTTAATAAATTTGAGCGCATCTTCTCCTTTTCTTTCTCAATCTGAAGCTCATTGATCTGCTTGTTATATTCATTTAATTTTGCAAGTTCTTTCTCTCTCTTGACAGCTGCTTCTTTCTCTCGGTTTAAGCTTGTTGTTGTCATATTCGTGATGATTGCGATCACTAAAATTCCAAGAAATGTCATCGGATATCCGTCAATCATGAAATTAATCTTAAAGTATGGAAACGTAAATCTCCAATTAATAAAAATAACGCTTAACAGTGAGGAAACAATTCCCCATCCATATCCTTTTGTATATCTTGAGATAAAAAAAGTTGCCAATGTATAAATCATTGGCACATTAATGTTGTGAGCTGTCTGATAGAAAAAAATATGCGCAATGATGGTCGCAATGATCAGGATCGTGATCGAGATCAAAAAATCCTTCTCCCACTGCATCAAACCTTTTTCATTCTGCTCCATGTTTATTCTCCATTCGGCCGGATATTCACATCTATCTTACATTTTGAGACGTGATCAGAGTTCATACTCAGATCATAATCCACTTTAAGGTGCATCTGTTCTTCTTCTTCGATCCAGTCAATATTGCTTGTATTGACCCCCATCAAAAGACTTCCAAATGGTGTATCGTAGTAAGAGAGGTTTTCTTTTCCCTCTTCAAAGACCATATGAGAAGACTGTCCTCCTTTTCTTGTAAGTTCCACACTCTTTGGTCCGATCTTTATGACATTTTTTACGATCTCGTTATCTTCAGAAAGTTCATCGTATAAAATATAATGTTTTCCATTTCTCAGGTAATAGGCACCTGTCGTCATCATCTCGATCGGATCATTTGGATCTACATCCATCTGAAGTCCTGAAATATTAATTAATATATCTTTTGTCATCTTATCTTCACTTCCTAATAATTCTCAATATCTACCGGCTGTACCTGATCCACACGGCATGGAAGTACTTTGTCGGCAAATGATAAAAACTGGTCAGCCATATCACTGACATAATATTCATACCTTGCAGTATGATCTTCTGAAGCCGCCATATCTCTCTGTGCAAGCATCTGCTTTAAAGTCTTCGCAACTTCATAAGCAGGATTTACAAGTGTAACCTTATCCCCGACAAATCGCTGGATCGGATTGATCAACAGTGGGTAATGTGTACATCCAAGGATCAGAGAATCAATATCATATTGCTTAAATTCTCTTAAATATCTAGATACCATATCTTCTGTAATGCGATCATCAATCAATCCCTCTTCTACCAGAGGGACAAATAATGGACATGCTTTTGTAACGACAGTCACAGATGGATCTAGTTTCCTTAAATATTGGCCATACTGTCCACTCTTGATCGTTGCATTTGTCCCAATGATCCCGATATTCTTGTTCTTCGTCGCATTCATTGCTGCGATCGCACCTGGCTGTACCATACCGATGATCGGCACATTATAAAGTTCCTGTAAATCAGCTAAGGCGAGCGCACTCGCTGTATTACAGGCGATGACCACTGCTTTAACACCCTTGCTCAACAGAAAATTGACAATCTGTCTGGAATAGCGCACGATCGTATCCTTAGACTTCGTTCCATAAGGTACACGTGCGGTATCCCCAAAATATATCATACTTTCTTCCGGGAGCTGGCGCATGATCTCTCTTGCAACAGTGAGTCCGCCAACTCCAGAATCAAACACCCCGATTGGTGCATTCATATCAAATTCCTCCTAACGATATCTTGTCATTGCCTGATCGATCAATGTATCAAGTAACTCAGGAATGTCAAGTCCGCATGCTTTCCATAACATTGGATACATACTGATCGATGTGAATCCTGGCAATGTGTTGATCTCGTTAAATACAACTCTTCCTGATTCTTCTAAAAAGAAGTCAACTCTTGATAATCCAAATCCGTCAACAGCTCTAAAGATCGCTTCTGCATCTTCTTTGATCTTGCGTTTAGATTCTTCTGGCATCTCTGGATCAACAACCGTTTTAGACTCTGCATTGTTGTATTTTGCATCAAAATCATAGAACGCGGCTTCTTCGGCTGCAAGGATCTCTCCAACACATGTACTCTTCACCTGTGTTCTGTCACCTAACACCGCACATTCCACTTCTCTTCCGACAATTGTTTCCTCACAAAGGATATTACGGTCATGTTTCACTGCTTCGTATAATGCCGCTTCCAATTCTTTTCTATTCTCTGCTTTGGAAACTCCCTTAGAAGATCCTGCACAAGATGGTTTTACGAAGATTGGATATGGAATTTCCTTTTCCACACGATCCATTGCTTCTTCTAAATGTTCAAAATCGCTTTCTCTGACATGAACAAACTTTGCCTGATCGATTCCAATATGATCGACGATGATCTTTGTATATACTTTATCCATTGAAACTGCTGATGCCAATACACCACATCCAACATATGGAATTTTAGATAATTCAAACAATCCCTGAACGGTTCCATCTTCACCATTCATCCCATGAAGAACTGGGAAGATCACATCAACTTTCTGAAGTTTATATGTACCTTCTGCAAGAATTACTAAAGAACGAGTTGTTGTATCAGGAGAAATAAATGCTTTCACTTCTCCTTCTCTCCAACTTCCATCTTCGATATCTTTAACACTATCTACTAATAACCATTTTCCTTCTTTTGTGATTCCAACTAAAATCACATTATATTTTTCAGTGTCCATGTTTTTGATGACTGTTGTTGCTGACAGACATGAAACATCATGTTCAGAGGAATCTCCTCCAAAGATCACTACTACATTCTTTTTCATTGATCTAAACTCCTTTATCATTATAAAAAGTATTTCATCATTATCATTTGATTATAGCACAAATTTTTCAAAAATAAATCCTTCAAAGTAAGGTTCATTCTCTTTATATGCTTTTTTGTCACGAAATGTCCATCCGTAAATTGGAATCTTGTAAAATCTGCGGCAGATCCTGAGTGGAAGACAGTCTTTGTATTTGTAGTGATAGGCTATAAAATCCGGTTTTGTAATAAAATTTGTCAATAAATTATATATGTCTTTTTGACTATCTTTTTATATCTCCTTAAATGTCCGCAAA
>CAJMOO010000101.1 GCA_905215045.1 uncultured bacterium
ACAAGTACGTAAAAAGTTAACAGGATTAATATCTGAACGATAAAGCGTTGTAAAAATAGAATAAAAAAACGCCGCACGTCCAGACAGATTGCCCAGACGGTCGGCGATTAATGATCATACTTCCATGTGGTTAATTCCACGTGCTCCGTCAGTTATATGACCTTATGGCTATAAGATACTATAGAAAATGAGATTCGTCAACCCCTTAATTTTGTCGAAAAACTTCACAAATTGTACAAAAAATGATACAATATAGTTATCAAAACAACTTAAAGGAGGATATGCCTATGAAGCTAAAGAAATTGCAGTTCGTTGTAGAAGATGGAGTTGGTATCATCACAATGAACTATATGAAGAATCTTAATGCAATTGATGATCAGATGGCAGACGAGTTGATGTACGTAGTAGATACTTGTGAGAATGACCCGAATGTAAAAGTTGTTGTTTTAAAAGGAATGCCAAAGGCATTTTCAGCAGGAGGAGACATTGGATACTTCTATAACCTGATCCAACAAGGTGGAGAAGTGAATATGGATTCTCTGATCAGTAAAGTTGGCAATGTAACCGATGGTCTGAAGCGTATGAGTAAGCTTGTGATCTCAAGTGTAAGTGGAGCGGCAGCAGGTGCAGGAGTAAGTCTTGCATTTTCAGGGGACTTTGTTGTATGCGCAGACAATGCGAAGTTTATTATGGCATTTGTGAATCTTGGACTAGTTCCAGATACCGGCGGAACGTACCTGTTTGTTAAGAGTCTTGGAATTCAGAAAGCAATGGAACTGTGTGTTACAGGAAGACCAATGAAAGCACAGGAAGCAAAAGATGCCGGAATGGTATATGATGTAGTTCCAGCGGAGGAATTAGATGATACCGTTATGAAACTTGCTAAGAAATTTGCTAATGGACCATTACTTTCTTATAAGAATATCAAGAAACAGATTTATCAGGCAGGGCTTGCTGATTATAAGAAATACCTGGATGAATGTGAGATTCCGACACAGCGTGAATGTGCGGCATCTTCTGATTTTATAGAAGGAGTCAAAGCTTTTATGGAGAAGAGAAAGGCTGAATTCAAAGGAGAATAAAGCCAGGATCAAACCATGAACATAGAAGGGAGGTCACGCCTTTGAAGTCAAAAGTTGTAACAAGAGAGGAAGCGCTCTCAAGAATTCATGATGGACAGACGATCATGTTTGGAGACTGGCATGGAGAATTTGCAGCAGATGAGATCATTGATGGAATGTTAGAAAAAGGAATCAAAGACATTGATGCGATCGCTGTATCTGCTGGAATGGCAGATCAAGGAGTCGGAAAGCTGATCAAAGATCACAGAGTTAAGAGTTTGATCACAACACATATTGGGTTGAACCCGATCGCCAAGGATCAGATGTTTGCAGGAGAACTTGCGATAGAATTTAGTCCGCAAGGAACCTTTGCAGAAAGAATCCGTTGTGGTGGAGCAGGCTTAGGAGGCTGTCTGACACCAACAGGACTTGGTACAGAAGTAGAAGAAGGTAAACAAAAACTAACGATCGATGGCAAAGAATATCTTCTGGAATTACCATTGCGTGCAGATGTTGCTTTGATCAAAGCAACGAAAGCAGATACTGCAGGTAATATTTCATTCCGAATGAATTCCAGAGCAACAAACAGTACGATGGCTATGGCTGCTGATACGGTGATCGTTGAAGTCGAAGAGATCGTGGAAGTGGGTGAACTAGGACCAGAAGAGATCGATGTTCCAGCACCTGTGATCGATATGATCTATGAAAGAACCGGTGAGAAACGACCAATGTGTCCAATGTGGCAGCGAGCCAAAGCAAAAGCGGAAGGAGGTCAGTGATATGGCAGGATTGACAGGAAGAAAGCTGATCGCATCACGATGTGCAAAGTTTTTTAAAGATGGAGATTTTGTAAATCTTGGTATCGGAGTTCCGCTGATGTGTGTAAATTATCTCCCAGAAGGTGTGGATCTGTGGCTGGAAGCAGAGATCGGAACCGTCGGAAGTGGACCAACCCCAAGCTGGGATGAAGCAGATATTGATGTTATTGATGCTGGCGGACAGCCTGCATCTGTGATCAAAGGTGGAAGCGTGTATGATCATGAGATGTCTTTTGCATTTATACGTGGCGGACATATTGATGCAGCAGTTCTTGGTACACTTCAGGTAGACCAAGAAGGCAATATCGCTAACTGGACGATTCCAGGGAAGATGGTGCCAGGAATGGGTGGTGCCATGGATCTGTGTGCCGGAGTGAAGAAGATCATCGTAGCAACAGACCATTGTGAAAAGAGTGGAAAGTCTAAGATATTAAAGAAATGTACACTTCCTTTGACGGGAGTTCATTGTGTAACAGATATCGTAACAGAACGCTGCTATTTTGAAGTTACAAAAGATGGTCTCGTGTTAAGGGAACTTGCAGAAGAATATAGTGTAGAAGATATCCTTGCATGCACAGAAGCTGATGTGATCGTACCGGATGAAATTGGTGTTATGAGCTGATAATAGACGCAGGAAAGCATATAGAAAAACAGCACTGTACAGGAATAAAATTCCCAATGCAGTGCTGTTTTTATTAGTTTATTTAATCTTCTTTTGGCAATGCAATATTTAAGATAATTGCAACAAGTGCCGCAGGTACAATACCAGATCCTCCGAAGATCAACTGAATTCCTTCAGGTAGTCCAGAAAGAACTGTGCTGTTTGCACCGATTCCATATCCAAGTCCGAGAGCTACAGATACGACAGTAATATTTCTCATTGTTAATGGTTCTTTTGTGATCAGCTGAATACCACTGATTACGATAGAAGAGAACATCATAACGGCTGCTCCACCTAAAACACTCTGTGGCATGATAGAGATCAGAGCAGCAAGTTTTGGAAATAATCCACACAGGATTAAGAAGATTGCTCCTGTAGCAAGTGCAAAACGGTTTACGATCTTTGTCATCGTAACCAGACCTACGTTCTGGCTGAAGGATGTATTTGGTAAAACACCAAAGAATGCTGCGAGTGTAGATCCGATACCATCACAGACAACACCACCAGAAAGCTCAGAATCTGTAGCTTCACGATCCATACCACCTTCGATAACTCCGGAAATATCTCCGACTGTCTCAACAGCAGTTACGATAAACATGATAAGTACTGGAATGATCGCTCTTGCATCAAAAACGATTTTTACAGGCATAAATTTTGGAACGGCAAACCATCCAGCCTGTGCAACTTTATCCCAGTTTAATACCCAGGCTTTTGTATATTCCACACCATCTGCGTTTACAGCAGTTGTAGGAAGTACAACACCCATGATTCCCGCAATGATATATCCTGCGATAATTCCAATCAATACGGAAGAAGCACTTGTCATACCTTTTGTTCCATGCTTTAATGCGATGATGATCACAAGAACAATAGTTCCAAGTAATAAGTTCTCAATTGATCCGAAATCGTTAGCGGAATTTCCACCACCAAAAGAATTGACACCAACACCGATCAGTGATAATCCAATGGAAAGTACAACGGTACCAGTTACGACAGCTGGGAAAAATCTTCGAAGTGGTTTTAACATAAATCCTAATACTGATTCAAATAACCCACCGATAATGGAAGCACCCATGATCGCACCATATCCAAGGATTCCACCACCCATAACAGATGCAACACTGCTGCAGACACCGATAAATCCTGAACTCGTTCCCATGATGATTGGAACTTTTCCACCGATCGGTCCGATCGCGTACAACTGGATCAGTGTAACAATTCCGGCAATTAACATTGCATTTTGTAAAAGCGCAATCTGAACGTCTGCAAATTCGGTTCCAGAAGCAATACCACAAGCCCCTGTAATGATAAGGACTGGAGTAAGGTTACCTACGAACATAGCGAATACATGCTGCAGACCAAGGAGAATCGCTTTTTGCAGCGGAAGTTTCCCGTAAAAGTCGTATTCCGCACCTTTGTTTTTCTCTTGATTCATTTTTCTTTCGTCTCCTTTTTTTTAATGCATGATGAGCAGTTTTATACTGCTATTTTTCACAGCATACTATTATAAAGGATTTGAATGAAAATGTATAGTTCTTTTTTTTAAGCATGTTTTTTTACATTGCAACCACACCATTTTCATGATAAAATTTACCCGAAAAACTTTCCAAAAGGAGTCAATGTACAGTGATAAGTTTAGGATTAGATTCTGGTTCGTCTATGACAAAAGCCGTTTTGTTAGAAGATATGAAGATAATAGATACAAAGATGATCCCAACATCGATCAGTCCAAGGAAATCTCTAGAAGCTCTTTACAGAGAGATAAAAAAACAACATAAAGAAATAGATGTTATTGTAACAACTGGATATGGAAGGAATCTGTTAGATCAGGCAGATTTCAAGATCACGGAGATTACTTGCCATGCAGCTGGAGCATTTTTTATGAATCCAGATTGTGACACGATCATAGATATCGGTGGGCAGGATAGCAAAGTGATCACCATTGACGATCTTGGATGTGTCACAGATTTTTTAATGAATGATAAATGTGCTGCTGGAACTGGACGATTCCTTGAGATGACGATGAAACGAGTCGAAAGTGAGATTGGAAGAATCGACACTTTTGTAAAAGATTCCAAACCTGCGAAGATCAACAGTATGTGTGCTGTATTTGCAGAAAGTGAAATCGTTGGATTATTGGCACAGGATATTGCACCTGGTGATATTGTTCTTGGTTGTGTAGAATCTATTTGTCAGCGAACCGCTTCATTTGCACAGAAATTGGCGCCAGCGAATCCAAAAGTATTTTTCTCTGGTGGACTAGCACAATTTGATGTGATCAAACGATCATTAGCCAGTCATTTAGGAGTGAAAGAAGTAGCAACAGATCCGTTATGTCAATACACAGGAGCAATTGGAGCTGCCGTTTTAGGCATCCGCAAAATAAAATGATAATTTTTACTTACAGGAGGATTCAAACAATGGTTGAATTAAAGAAAGAGTTACCAGAGATTTTTGAGGAATTTGCAGAACAGAGAAAGAATTCCTTTCTCGCGATCAAGGAGGTTAAAGAAAAAGAAATACCTGTTGTCGGTGTATTTTGTACCTATCTTCCAAGAGAGATTCCAAATGCCATGGGTGCAGCAGTTGTCGGATTATGTTCCGTATCAGATGAAACAATCCCAGATGCAGAAAAAGATCTGCCAAGAAACCTATGTCCATTGATCAAATCAAGTTATGGATTTGCCAAAACAGATAAATGTCCATTCTTCTATTTTTCAGATTTGGTTGTAGGAGAAACAACATGCGATGGAAAGAAAAAAATGTACGAAATGCTTGCTGATTTTAAACCAGTTCATGTCGTAGAACTTCCAAACTGTCAGACAGAAGATGGAATCCAGTTATATAAGAAAGAATTACTTCGTTTCAAGAAAGTTCTAGAAGATAAATTTGAGACAACGATCACAGATGAGGCAGTTCTTCATCAGATCAAATTAAGAAATGGAATCAATAAAGCATTAAGACGTCTTCAATATGTAATGGCAAATGATCCTGCACCAGTCAATGGATTAGATGTGATCAATACTGTTTATGGAAGTGGTTTTGACATTAACACAGAAGGTCTTGAAGACAGAATCAATGCGGTAACAGATAAAATTGAAAAAGAATATACAGAAGGAAAAAATATAGGGAAAAAACCAAGGATCCTTGTAACCGGATCTCCATCTGGCGGTGCGGCCTTGAAAGTCATTCGTGCAATTGAGGATAATGGTGGAGTTGTCGTATGTTTTGAAAACTGTACTGGAATGAAACCGTTAGCAATGGTAGATGAAGAGAATCCAGATGTATATGATGCACTCGCAAGAAAATATTTAAACATTGGATGTTCTTGTATGTCTCCAAATAAGAATCGTCTGGATCTTTTGGATGAGCTGATCGATGATTTTCAGGTAGATGGTGTCGTAGATCTTGTTCTTCAGGCGTGTCATACATATAATGTGGAAACCGCACTTATCAAGAAATTAGTGAAAGACAAAAAAGGAATCCCGTACACAGTGGTTGAGACAGATTATTCACAGGCAGATATTGAACAGATCAATACGAGAATGGCAGCTTTTATTGAGATGCTGTAAGTACAAAATTTGGTAATCACTGTCCAAAACGTATTACATCTATTATGGAGGTGTTTAACTGTTAAAATAATCTTATAATAAATTATAAATATTATATGGAGAATTTGTTTATGAGTAAATATTATTCTATCAATAAATTTTCAAAAATATTAGGTGTATCGGCTCAAACATTAAGGAATTGGGATAAAAAGGGTAAACTTCATCCACATCACACTTCCAGTAATGGATATAGATATTATTCGCATGAGCAATTAAATCAAGTTATGAATGTAAAACCTAATTTAGATAGAA
>CAJMOO010000102.1 GCA_905215045.1 uncultured bacterium
CAATGCTTGAAGATATCGCTATCTTAACAGGTGGTACAGTGATCTCTGAAGAAGTTGGTCTAGAATTAAAAGACGCAACATTAGATCAGTTAGGACGTGCAAAATCTGTCAAAGTTGAAAAAGAAAACACAGTCATCGTAGACGGTGAAGGAGATAAAGATGCAATCCAGGCACGTCTTGGACAGATCAAAGCACAGATCGAAGAAACAACATCTGAATTCGACAAAGAAAAATTACAGGAAAGATTAGCTAAATTATCTGGTGGAGTTGCAGTGATCCGTGTTGGAGCAGCAACAGAAACAGAGATGAAAGAAAGCAAATTACGTCTGGAAGATGCCTTAGCAGCAACAAAAGCAGCAGTAGAAGAAGGAATCATCTTCGGTGGAGGATCTGCTTATATCCATGCATCTAAGAAAGCAGCTGAGAATGTAGCAGACTTAGAAGGAGACGAAAAGACAGGAGCAAACATCATCCTCAAAGCATTAGAAGCACCATTATTCCAGATCGCAGTCAATGCAGGTCTTGAAGGAGCTGTGATCGTCAATAAAGTAAAAGAAGCAGAAATCGGAAAAGGATTCGATGCATTACATGGAGAATACGTAGACATGGTAGAAAAAGGAATCATCGATCCAGCCAAAGTAACAAGAAGCGCATTACAGAATGCAACATCCGTAGCTTCTACATTATTAACAACAGAATCAGTTGTTGCGAATATCAAAGAAGAAGCACCAGCAATGCCAGCAGGAGCACCAGCCGGAATGGGAATGATGTAGAGACATTGAGTACTTAGAGAAAGCAAGCCAAAGGCGCAGCTTGAACTTAGTGCGAAAGTCCGTCCCGAACCTTAGCGAATCCGAGCCACAGGCGAAAGATGAGCTTAGTTGAGTGGGCGTCTACAGGGAGCGAAGCGACTCAAAGACTAAATATCAAAAATCCTACAGAAATTCGAATGAATTTCTGCAGGATTTTTTTTCTCCATAAAAAACTAAAATCGATACGTCTTCCCTTTCTTCCAAACTACCCAATATTCCACATTCGCACAATCATTCACGATCGGAATCCTCTTCCGATCATTTAAAATCTCATCCGGATAAGAAGCATAATTCGTAGAAAAACAAAACAAAGTCGAAGATTTTACCAATTATAACCATTCAGATCATGAAATTTAAGTTTGTCATAAGAACAAAGACTATGCCCAAAAGGAATACAAACCGACAAATTAAGATTAAAGCCATTTGAAACAGTTGTAGTCATTGGTGCAGGAACTATGGGATTAATTAACGCCCAGACAGCGAAAGCTTACGGATGTCGTGTGATCGTATCAGAGATGATCCCTAAGAAGATTGAGATAGCCAAAGCGATGGGATTTTGTGATCGTAGCTGTTGGATCAACCAGTGCCAACAGTCAGGGACTTGAGATGTTAAAACAAAATGATGGAAGAATGTTATTATTTGCGGCAGGATATCCAGTTCCAGAGTTGAAAGTTGACTCAAATATGTTACACTATAGAAAGATGGAACTGATCGGGACATTCGGGGCAGATCATGAAGACTTCAAAGAAGCTGCCAAAGCATTAAGTACCAAGGTTGTGGATGTGTCTAAATTGGTAGAAGAGAAGAAATTTCCACTAAGCAGACTGCAGGAAGCTTATGAAGAGGCAAGCAAACCTGGAATGTACAGGGTAAGTGTCATGTTAGACGAAGAATAAATGAAACGCTAAAAACAGGAGGTAGCCATGAACAATTTTACGTATTCTATTCCAACAAAGATTCATTTTGGAAAAGGACAGATTTCTCATCTTAGTGAACTTTCAGAGAGCGGTAACAAAGTTTTACTATGTTATGGCGGTGGAAGTATCAAAAAAGCAGGAATTTATGACGAAGCAGTCAAGATTTTAAAAGAAGAAGATATGGAACTCTTTGAATTATCAGGAATCGCACCAAATCCAAAGATTGAATCTGTTAGAGAAGGTGTAAAACTTTGTAAAGAAAACAGCATCGATATGGTACTTGCTATTGGAGGAGGATCTGTCATTGACTGTGCAAAGGTTGTAGCGGCAGGAGCTTGCTATGATGGGGATCCATGGGATCTGGTTATTACACCAAGATGGATCAAGAAAGCATTGCCAATTTACAGTGTCCTGACATTATCAGCCACAGGATCAGAGATGGATAAATTTGCGGTTATCTCCGATATGTCAAAGAATGAGAAATGGGGAACTGCAAGTGATCATATGAAACCAAAGATGTCAATCCTTGATCCGGAATATACCTATTCTGTATCAAAAAAACAGACAGCGGCCGGAACAGCAGATATCATCAGTCATATTTGCGAGAATTACTTTACCAATGTGAAGAATGCAGACGTTCAAGCAAGATTTGCGGAAGGACTGTTAAAGAACTGTTATAAATATGGTCCTGTTGCTTTAGAAGAACCAGACAATTATGATGCAAGAGCTAATCTGATGTGGACAGCAAGTATGGCAATTAACGGAATGATCCAATATGGAGCTGAAGTCGCATGGTGTGTACATCCAATGGAACATGAATTAAGCGCATTCTACGATATCACACATGGAGAAGGATTAGCGATCTTAACACCTCACTGGATGGATTTTGCACTGAATGATGATACAGCATATAAATTTGCAGACTATGCAAGAAATGTCTGGGATGTTGTAAATGACGATGACATGGCAGCAGCCAAAGAAGGAATTGCATATACGAGAGAGTACTTTAAGAAGATGGGACTTCCACAGACGTTAACAGATGTTGGAATTGATAAAGAATATTTTGACATTATGGCACAGAAAGCGGCCGATGGATGCAAGGGATCTTTTGTACCATTGAGTAAAGAAGATATTGTAAGTATTTACGAAGCAGCTCTATAATAATGTAGAAAGTAAGCAGCATGGCAGCAAAGAAAGCAGTTATGCTGCTTTTTACATAAAAAACAATAAAATTATATTAAATATTTTAATGCGAAATAAAATTTTATTGCCGATAAAAAATAAATAAAAAAATACTTTCTTATTGTGCAGATTCCATGTATAATAAAAAGAAGATATTTTAAGAAAGAGGTGTACGTGGTGTATAAGATTGTCAAGAAGCAGACACTCAACCAGGCAGTTGAGTTAATGGAGATTCATGCTCCTTATGTGGCAAGAAAATGTGAACCGGGACAGTTCATCATTATCCGAGTAGATGAAGATGGAGAAAGGGTTCCTTTAACGATCGCAGATTATGATCGTGAGAAAGAGACAGTAACGATCATTTATCAGGTTGTAGGATATACAACAGAATTGTTAAGCAAGAAAGCAGAAGGAGATTATGTACAGGATTTCGTGGGACCATTAGGTCAGCCAGCTCCTTTGCACAAGTGTGACCGTGTCATCGGTGTAGCCGGTGGTGTAGGTGCAGCCCCATTATATCCACAGCTTCGTAAGTTAGCGAAGATGGGAGTACCAGTTGATGTGATCATTGGTGGTAAGAGTGCAGAATTTGTTATTCTTAAGGAATTATTCGAAGAATTCTGCGATAATGTATATATTGCAACAGATGACGGAAGTCTTGGAACCAAAGGTTTTGTTACAACAGTATTAGAAGACCAGATCAAAGCTGGAGTAAAATACGATGAAGTTATCGCAATCGGGCCACTTATCATGATGAAGAATGTGGTTAAGATCACAAAAGAATATGACATCCCAACTATGGTATCTTTAAATCCGATCATGATCGACGGAACAGGAATGTGCGGTGGATGCCGTGTCAACATCGGTGGAGAAACAAAATTCGCATGTGTTGACGGACCAGATTTTGATGGATTTAAAGTAGACTTTGACGAATGTATGCAGCGTCAGGGTATGTTCAGAGAAGAAGAACATGAATGTAGAATTGGAAGGGGGATGTAAACGATGGCAAATATGAGTCTTAAGAAGGTAGCTATGCCAGAACAGGACCCAAATGTCCGTAATAAGAACTTTGAAGAGGTTGCTCTTGGATATACAAAAGAGATGGCAATGGAAGAAGCAGCTCGTTGCTTAAACTGTAAGAATAAACCTTGTGTTGGAGGATGTCCGGTTAACGTACCAATTCCAGCATTTATCGAGAAAGTCGCAGCAGGAGACTTTGAAGGTGCATATGAAGTTATCACAACAGAGAATGCATTACCAGCAATCTGCGGACGAGTATGTCCACAGGAGAACCAGTGTGAAGGTAAATGTGTCCGTGGTATCAAGGGAGAGCCTGTTGGTATCGGACGTATGGAACGTTTCGTTGCTGACTGGCATATGGCAAACGCCAAAGAGACAGAAGTTAACATCGAGAAAAACGGAATGAAAGTCGCAGTTGTCGGATGTGGACCTGCTGGTATCACATGTGCCGGAGAACTGATCAAGAAAGGTTATGATGTAACAGTTTTTGAAGCATTACATAAACCAGGTGGAGTATTAAGCTATGGTATTCCAGAATTCCGTCTGCCAAAAGATCTGGTAGCAAAAGAAATCGAAAGCGTTCAGAAGTTAGGTGTAGATATTGAAACAAACGTTATCGTTGGACGTTCTATCACAATTGATGAATTAATGGAAGATGGATACAAAGCAGTCTTCGTAGGAAGTGGAGCAGGACTTCCAAGATTTTTAAATATTCCTGGAGAAAACCACTTAGGAGTATATTCTGCAAATGAATTCTTGACTCGTGTAAACTTAATGAAGGGATACAAATTCCCAGAGTGCCCAACTCCAGTCAAAGTTGGTAAGAAAGTAGCAGTCGTAGGTGCTGGTAACGTAGCAATGGATGCTGCCAGAACAGCAAAACGATTAGGTGCAGAAGAAGTTTATATCGTATATCGCCGTAGCGAGGAAGAAGCACCAGCACGTTTAGAAGAATTACATCACGCAAAAGAAGAAGGAATTATCTTCAAATTCTTAAATAACCCAGCTGCGATCAAAGCAGACGAGAATGGATGGGTTAAGAGCATGGAGATCATTAAACAGGAACTGGGTGAACCAGATGCATCTGGAAGACGTTCTCCACGTCCAATTGAAGGATCTAACTATGATCTTGATGTTGATACAGTCATCATCGCGATCGGTCAGAGTCCTAACCCACTGATCCGTCACACAACACCTGGACTTGACACTCAGAAATGGGGTGGAATCATTGTCAATGAAGAGACAATGGAGACAAGCAAAGATGGTGTATACGCAGGTGGAGATACAGTAACTGGAGCAGCAACAGTTATCCTTGCCATGGGAGCAGGAAAGAAAGCAGCTGCAGCAATCGATCAGAAATTACAGGGAAAATAAAAGGAGGATTCCAAATGGGAAAAGCAATATTTCAGACTGAGATTATCGAACTGGGAGAACAGGTAGATGCTTTTTTTGAGGAAGGTATGTTCGTACTTTTCGGAGAAAATGTACCGGATACATTAAAAGATTTCTGTCATTTCATCGATCAGAAGAAAGTAGATGGAACAATCAAAAAAGGAGATAAACTGGTTGTGGATCAGAAAGAATATCTCATCACTGCCGTAGGAGATATTGCCCAGTCTAATTTGGAGACACTGGGACATTTAACCGTTGTCTTCAGTGGAGCGAAAGAAGCAGGTCTTCCTGGAAGTATTTGTGTTGAGGCAAAACCAATGCCAAAACTTGCGATCGGAAGTAAACTTTCTATCGTAGAAGAGTAGAAATTACAAGAGATATCATGCAGATTGATATCAAGATCATAGAAAAGGAGTTATTGTGAAAGCAGTAATTCCTTTTCTTGTACTTAAAAAGACAGAAGTATGGATTATTATATTTAGAATATTCAGAAAATTTTATACATGTACAGAAAATAATCCATACGTTTTAAAAAAAGTATAAAATAATCTGTTGACATCAAAGAAACTATTTGTTAACATATCTAACAATACAAATCAGATATTAAAATACAAGAAAGCGAGGAAAACAAGAAAATGGGTAAGTTAATTGGTGAAGGAATTACATTT
>CAJMOO010000103.1 GCA_905215045.1 uncultured bacterium
ACAATTCACCTGTTTTATCGTCTTGCAGTAAAATTCTATGATAAAATCCGGGACTTTTCAAATAATTAAAATCAAGAATTCCTACATGAATACATGGTGGAAGTTCATAATATGACTCCCCTTTTTTCAATCCTTCTGTAAACATTCTGCAATTATAAAATAAGCTTCGCTCTGCCCAATCTTCCTGATATGTATTTTGCATTTCAATGTTAATCTTTTTGCCACCGTTTAATACCATCTTTACATCTAAGATTCCCTCTTTTTCCTCTTTAACTTCACCTTCCACAAATGGATCTGCAACTTCTAACGTTTCAATATCTGTTTCTTTCAAATGCAATAATGCCATTAAAAATCCTTTTACAATTTCTTCATTTTTAAATATTTTTTGAAAGGCATAATTATTTGTTAAGCGTATATTTAATTCCTCATTGCTAGCTGCTCTTTTTCTTAACTCTTCGTCATTAAAACTTCCCTCGTTGTTATTCATATTTTCTCCTTATATTACAATTTATGTAAATTCGTGTTATGTAAGTATTTTACCAAATCTTTATTGATTGTCAATTGCTTTTTGTAAAAAATTGTAATATTTGGTTATATAAAAAGACAGGAGCCAAATAAACTCCTGTCCTAACACACATCATTATATCCTACGCACTTTTATTTTTCCAGTTCTTCCGTCTCAATAATAAACTTCACACTACCCTTCGTTCCACTAGCCTTCTTCGTAAATGTCTGATAGTTTTCTCCTTCATCCATCACTGCATCAGCTCTGTCTAAGATATCTTTTGCATCATCATTGATCGTATTGACAAGTTTCTCAATACCGTCTTTTCTGAAGGTTAACATTCCTTTATTCAAGGTAACAGCTCCATTTTTCAGAGTTGCAATTCCTGTTGTCATCTGTCCCATTCCATTATCCAGTGTTTTGGCACCTTTGCTTAACTTCTTCGCTCCATTTGCTGCTGTTTTTGTTCCACTGTTTAACGTCTTGGCTCCTTCATCTAATTTCTTGATGGAAGATGTCAGTGTCTTAGATGATGTCTTTAACTGCCCAGTTCCTTCCGCAATCTGTTTTAATGCAGATTCTAACTGTGCTGTAGATGTCTTTGTCTTTGTTAGCAGATTCTGAATCTGGGTTAAGCATCCTGATACGATTTGAAGGTCTGTCTGTGTTTCTTGCAAGCTTGTTCCGATAGATCCTGCGTTGGTTCCTAAATTCTTTGCCTGACCTCCTACGGATTGTGCATAACCGCCTAAGTTTTCTGCATCTGTCTTTAAAGAACCTGCAATCGTTTTAAGCTGTGCTTTCTGCTCATCTGTAAGAGAAATATAATTATTCTTGATAAATTCTCCAATTGCTCCTGCCTGATTTCCAACATCTGCTGCTGATACTCCAATAGACTCTGCTAATGCACCTAACGTCTTCGCTGACACACCAACACTTTCTGTCTGTGTCTTAATATTCATTAATTCTTTTGTGATTCCTGTCTGTGCACTCTGTAAGTTAGACTGTAATTTTGCCTGATCACTTTCGCTTGGTGTACTATTCTGCAGTTCCTTGAGAATCTGTCTCACTCCATTATCTAATTTCTCTGTAGATGATGGTAAAGCACTTGTTCCTTTCGCTAACTGACTGGTTCCATTCTTTAATGTTGTAGATCCATTGACCAGTTTGTCAAGTCCTGTTGCTAACTGTTTGGAACTGACTGCGATCTGTTTTGTTCCTGATTTTAATTTTCCAGAGGCTGTGACTAATTTTTCAATTCCCTTTACTAAATCTCCAGAACCATCGCATAACTTATCTGTCGCATTTTCAAGGTCCTTTAAGGAATCTGTTAATTCACTTAAATCTCCTGCATCATCTAAACCAAACTCTGATAATGTATCGGAATTCGCAACTGTCGCCGTGACTGTCATCTGGAAGTCTTCTACATCAGCTGTGATCTCGAAATCTTCTGGAATATCGAAGTTTGACCCAATACTTGTATTCTTAAGGTTTAAGCTGTCTGCTAATCCTGGCATTGCAACTCCGATAACGATATGTTTGTTACCATCGGAGATAACTTTTCCGTTTGTTGCTTTGACATTAGAGAAGTTATCTGTATTTAAGATCGCTGCTGTGATCATTGTAAATGGTGTATAGACTGTTGTCTGTTTTCCATTGATCGTTTTGGTTACGGCGGAATGATTTTCATATTCATAACGAATCTTTACTTTTCCTGATTTACCAACCAGTTTCTTTGGTGAAATTTCTTTTCCATCCAGATAGTATGTGACTTTCATGGATACTGGAAGATTTTTGTCACTTGTTCCCTGATAGTAGATATCTTTTCCATTGGCATTCCATGTAATACTGTCCTTTTTGCCTCGTTTGTATGTCTCATTTCCTTTAACATTCTCAACGTCTGTCAGGTCTGTAGCATCTTTGATCTTTGCTTCACCTGAGAAATTCTTTAACCAGTCACTGACAATAACTGTTTTCTCTTCTCCATTTGCATCTGTTTTTACGTATACGGTTTCTTCCTTATCTGCAGTGGACTCGCTGGCTGCTACCGGTACTGCTGCCGGAATCGTAAGAGCTGCAGCGAGAAACATTGCTAATGCTTTCGATAATCTTCTTTTTCTCATAACAATCGCTCTCCTATTCTAAATGACCCATCTTGAGGGTTGTTTTACAGATCAATTTATCAAATATCATAAACATTGCCGGCAGAATAAAGATTACGGCAACGGTACTGATCACAGCTCCTCGTGCAAGTAAGGTACAGATCGCACTGATCATATCAATATTTGAGTAAATCGCAATACCGATCGTTGCTGCGAAGAAACTTAATCCACTTGTAATGATAGACTGCATGGATGTTTCATGTGCAATACGGATCGCTTCCATTTTCTTCTTGCCATTTATACGTTCCTTCTGATAACGGCTTGTCATCAGGATCGCGTAGTCAACGGTTGCACCTAACTGAATCGTTCCGATAACGATACTTGCAACAAACGGCAGCGATAATCCCGTGTAATATGGAACTGCCATATTGACACAGATCGCAAATTCGATCACGGCTACCAGGATCACCGGTAAGGAAATGGATTTAAATACAATTAAAATGATCACAAAGATTGCCGCGATCGACGCGATATTTACATTTCTAAGGTCAACATTGGTTACTGTCTCCAAGTCATTCATCAATGGTGCTTCTCCAATGACCATAGAACCTGGACTGTATTTCTTCACAATGTTGTTGATCTCGTTGATCTGTTTATTTACTTTCTCGGTTGCTGATTTGTAATTTGAACAGATAAACTGCATCTCATACTCATCACTTTGCAACATTTCTTTCATGGAAGAAGGAATCATATCAGATGGAATACTAGAACCGATCACGGAGTTCATTCCGAGACACCATTCAACTCCGTCGACTTTATCGATTTCTTTCTGCATATTGCTTAATTCCTTCTGACTCATGCCGTTCTTGATCATGACCATATGGATGTTACTCATTCCGAATTCTTCACTTAACTTCTTATTCGCCACATTACTTGGTAAGCTTTGTGGAAGTGATTTGTCAATATTATAGTAAATCTCTGTATGATTATTTCCATAAATTGCTGGGAACAGCAAAATTAAAAATACTACAATCGTTGTTTTATAATGTTTTGTGATAAAGTGTGATGCATTCGTAAGATCTGGCATCAGTGAACGATGGTGTGTCTTCTCAATTAATTTATCACAGATCAGGATCAATGATGGCAAAACTGTTACACAACAGATAACCCCGATAATAACACCTTTCGCCATAACGATACCTAAGTTAGCTCCTAATGCAAATGTCATAAAGCACAGTGCTGCGAATCCAGCGACCGTTGTAACGGAACTTCCTGTAATGGACTTAAATGTATTCGAAATCGCATGTGCCATCGCACGTTCTTTGTCACCTTCAAATCTGATCTTATTACTCTCATAACTGTGCAGAAGGAAGATCGAATAATCCATCGTAACTCCTAACTGCAAGATCGCAGTCAATGCCATTGTAAGATAGGACACATCGCTTAAGAAAATATTCGTTCCCAGGTTATAAAGAATTGCCATTCCGATACTTAACAGGAATAAAAAGGCAACGGCAAAGGATTCCATTGTGGCAAATAATACGATCAAAGAAAGTACTGCTGCGATCGTTACGTAGATAGGAATCTCCTGCATAACCAGGTTCTTAATATCGGTAACTACCCCTGACATACCACTGATAAAACACTGTTTTCCAACAATCTTACGCATCTGTGTGACTGCTTCCATCGTGTTATCAGATGATGTCGTTTCTTTAAACATTGCGATCATCATTGTTGCGTTCTTATTAAAGAAAACTTTCCTTACTTTCTCAGGAAGCATCTCTTTGGGAACGCTTAGATCAGCGATGTCATCATACCAGATGATCTTATCAACGTGATCGACTTTCTCTAGTTTCTGTTTTAATTTCTGTACGTCATGAAGATTCATATCTTCGACAATGATCATCGAATAGGCTCCGGCTCCAAACTGATCTACCATGATATCCTGCCCTTTCACCGTCTCCAAAGAGTCTGGAAGGTAACTTAAGATGTCATAATTAATCCTTGTCTTCACGATTCCAATGGTTGATGGAATCAATAAAATGAAAGCCAGGAAGACGATGAATTTTCGATGATGTACTAATTTCTTTGCAAATTGTATCATTGCATCCTCCCATTTACATTTATGACGAATAGTCATTTTCTAATCTATATAATGGTATACACCAAAAATGACCAAAAGTCAATAAACTTCTTAAAAGTTTTTGACTTTTGGTCATTTTTTCGTTATACTAAAGAAGATGAAAGGAGAAATTACTATGAAAAAGGTCGAATTAAATAAGAAAAAGAAACAAGATGCCCTTTTGAATACGGCATACCAACTGTTTACAGAAAAGGGATTCCAGAAGACCTCCATCTCCGATATCGTAAATGAAGCTGGCGTTGCTAAGGGTACTTTTTATTTGTATTTTAAAGATAAATTAGACATCCGATATAAATTAATCGCCAAAAAATCTGCAGAAGTATTTAAACACGCCTATCAGGAACTTCAAAAACAATCCATTGATCATTTTGAAGACCAACTGATCTTTATCGTTGACCAGGTCATCGGAGCATTAAATGCTAATCCGACTCTGTTAAAACTGATCTCAAAGCATCTAAGCTGGGGAATGTTTAAGAATTCCTTGGTAGAACCGATCGATGATGCCCAGAGAAATATTTATGATATCTATATGGATCTTTTGAAGAATTCTGGTCATGAATTTGATCATCCGGAAGTTATGATCTATATGATCATCGAGATGGTCGCAGGGTCTTGCTATAATGTTATTTTGACTGGGGAGCCTGTTTCAGTTGATGAATTGAAGCCTTATTTGTATCAGTCAATTCGGTTGATCATACAGAATCATATATTGTGATTTGTAGTTTGATGACGGAAATTATTGGTGGAATATTATAAAAAGAAATCATGTGTCCGTACGGTTGCCAACACATGATTTCTTTTTATAATATTCAAATAATTTACGTTATTCAAACCACTACACTGTGTATATGTTTAACGGTATTGGCTAATCATTTTTGTATTCGCTAACAGAAGATTATCTTTCACTTTCATCCCTATTCATCTTAATCATCTCATCCCTCGCCTTTTCCATGTAATGATTTCCTTTTGTTGTTTCTATTTTACTTAATTCTATCACATGGAATTGAAATTTACTACTATAGTAGTCCTCCATACACACCCTCTTGAATTTTTCAATCTTAAATTGTCCACACTCTAGACTTCTGGTATATGATAAAAAATAAATAAACGATCGGA
>CAJMOO010000104.1 GCA_905215045.1 uncultured bacterium
GTGAGGAAAATTCTCTAGCTGCTCTTCCGATCGTTTATTTATTTTTTATCATATATTCGAAATCTACAGTTGGCCAACTACAAATTAAAAATTTATCCACAGATCTCTACAAATTTCTTTATTCTATCTACAGAAACACTTCGATACCGATCTCCATCTTCATCGGATACCTGGAATGATACTCTCTCTCCCATTCCAGTCGCATCGACTCCCCAGCCTCTGCATGTGCTGTGTAATTGTTTGATTCCTGTTTTGTCTATGATCTTCTGGGCGTTGTTTTCGTTGACTCCACATCCTGCGATGATCTCAATCTGGTTCCCATATTTTTTCTGAAGATCTGCTAACAGATGAATTCCTTCTTCTGCGGTTGCTTCCTGTCCACTTGTCAGTAATCGATCAAATCCTAAATCGATCAGTGTTTCGATTGCCTCATATGGATCTCTTGTGCAGTCAAATGCTCTATGGAATGTTGCTTTGCGTCCTTCATTTTTTACATTTTCCAAGAATTCCTGACAACGGTTCTTATCGATTGTTCGGTCTTCATTTAAGAAACCGAAAGATACTCCATCTGTCCCATATGCTAATAGTAGCTTAAGATTCTCAAGCATCTGTTCATACTGGTAATTTGTATAGCAGAATCCCCCTGCTCTGGCTCTTACCATAGATACGATCTCAATATCGCTGTATTGTTTGATCATGATCAAGCTTCCTAAAGATGGTGTTAATCCACCTAAACTTAATGCACTGTTTAATTCTACTCTTTTGACTCCGCATTCGCTTGCCATCATGGCATCTTCGAAGCTTCCACAACATACTTCTATCATTGTTTTCCTTCCTTTACTTGCAAATATTTTATGATTCCGGCATGTATTTTTTGCCTGTTTCTGTCTGGGCAAGACCTGCCTGACTGGTTTCCTTTAAAGAACATGGCAAGAGGTCTCCGACTTCTGCCATTGCATCGATCACTTCATCCAATGGGACCTTGCTTTCAATGCCTGCCATTGCCATATCTGAGGCTGTGATCGCATTGACAGATCCAATGACATTTCTCTTGATACATGGTACTTCTACCAAACCACCTAATGGATCACATACCAATCCCAATAATGATTTCAAGGCAAATGCTCCTGCATCAAAGATCTGCTTTGTGCTGCCGCCACGAATGTACGTAATAGCTGTTGCTGCCATACAGGAGGCCGAACCAATCTCAGCCTGACATCCTCCTTGTGCCCCTGCGATACAGGCACGTTCTGCGATAACTTGTCCGACTCCGGCCGCAATATACATTCCTTCTAGCATCTTTGCTTCTGGTACTTTATGAAATTGTTCATATGTGATCAATACTGCTGGAAGCACCCCACATGCTCCGGCTGTCGGTGCTGCTACGATACGTTTCATACAGGCATTTGATTCGCCCATTTTTAAAGCATTTGCCATGACGGTCCCGACAAATTCACCGGTCAGATTCTGCATTTTTCTAACCTCTTCCATCATCTTTTCACCGTCGCCACCAGAAAGACCGCTTTGTGACTTTAAGTCTTTATCGTAACTTTCATTGGCATCTTTCATTGCAAGATACATACTGCTCATTTTCCCGATAGACTCTAAACGGTCTACCTGTCGTTCTGTCATATCATCATGTAAAATTGTTTCCCATAATTGACATTCCTGTTCTTTTGCTCTTGTTTCTATCTCTTCTACGGATGCAAATCCCATACTCTAGTCCTCCTTCATCTTAGCAAGATATGTAACTTTCTGGATTCCTTCCAGACGTTCCAAAAAGTTCAGACCTTCTTCTGGTATTTCTTTGTCACATTCAATGACCATGACTGCACTTCCACCTCTGTGATCACGGTATAATTGCATCGTTGCGATATTAACCGATTTATGAGCAAGCATTGATGTTACTTCTGCTACATGTCCTGGCTGGTCGTCATTGTGTACGACTAATGTTGTATACTCCCCGCTAAAGTTTGCTTCTAGTCCATCGATTGTGCAGATCTTAATTCGTCCACCGCCTAAGGAACAGGCTACAATCTCAAGATTCCTTCCTGATTCTCCGACAAGTAATAATTTTACACTGTTTGGATGTGCATTTTTTAATTGAATCTTTCCAATCTCAAATTTCACTCCTGATTCTTTTGCAATGTCAAAACTGTCTGGAATCCGAATGTCATCGGCTGCCATGCCAAGTAATCCTGCCACTAATGCTTTGTCTGTACCATGTCCTTTTCCTGTTGCAAGAAATGATCCATGTAATAGTATTTTAGCTTCTTTTACCGATTCTCCGAGCAGGTGCCTTGATACCTGTCCGATCCTTACAGCACCTGCTGTATGAGAGCTCGACGGTCCGACCATCACTGGTCCTACGATGTCAAATAAATTCATGTGATTTCTCCTGTCTATAAATGCCTTTCGTCTTTTGAAATGCTGTTTTGCCGTGTATCATTTTGTTTCTTGTATATAATTTACTCGTAATATATGAAAAAGGCAAGTATAGAATTTCCTATACTTGCCCTGCTTTGGAACATCTCATATTGATCTGTTAATTTTTCTTAGAAATTAAATCCTTTGATCGTTGCAAAATAATCTTCTGGTGTTTCTGCACGACGGATCATTTCTGTTGTTCCATCCTCTTTTAATAAGATTTCTGCAGATTTTAATTTACCATTATAGTTATATCCCATTGCAAATCCGTGTGCTCCTGTATCATGAATCACTAACAGATCTCCCATGTCGATCTTTGGTAATTTACGATCGATCGCAAATTTATCGTTATTTTCACAAAGAGATCCTGTAATATCATATACATGATCTGCTGGTTCGTTTTCTTTACCCATAACTGTGATGTGATGGTACGCCCCATACATTGCAGGTCTCATTAAGTTGACTGCACATGCATCAACACCAATGTATTCTTTATGTGTATGTTTTTCATGGATTGCTTTTGTTACTAAATGTCCGTTTGGTGCAAGCATGTAACGTCCAAGTTCGGTAAAGATCTTCACATCTCCCATTCCAGCTGGTACTAATACTTCGTCATATACTTTGTGTACACCTTCACCAATGACAGCGATGTCATTACCTTCCTGATCTGGAAGGTAAGGGATTCCGACTCCACCAGATAAGTTGATAAATCCGATATGAACTCCAACTTCTTCTTTTAATTTAACTGCTAATTCAAATAACTGTTTTGCAAGTGTTGGATAGTATTCATTTGTAACCGTGTTACTTGCAAGGAAAGAATGGATTCCGAATTCTTTGACACCAAGCTCTTTTAACTGTTTGAAAGCTTCAAAGATCTGTTCTGTTGTCATTCCGTATTTTGCATCTCCTGGATTATCCATAATATCTGTTCCTAATGCGAAAACTCCACCTGGATTATAACGGCAGGAAATCTTTTCTGGGATTCCGGCACATTCTTTTAAGAATTCGATATGTGTAATGTCATCTAAGTTAATCGTTGCACCTAACTGTTTTGCCAGAATAAATTCTTCTGCTGGTGTATCGTTAGAAGAGAACATGATCTCGCTTCCATCGAATCCACAACGGTCTGACATCATAAGTTCTGTTAAAGATGAGCAGTCAGTTCCGCATCCTTCTTCTCTTAAGATCTTTAAGATTGTTGGGTTTGGTGTTGCTTTTACTGCAAAATATTCTTTAAATCCTTCATTCCATGAAAATGCTTTGTATAATCCTCTTGCTGTTTCACGGATTCCTTTTTCATCATATAAATGAAATGGTGTTGGATATTTTTTTACGATCTCATCTAACTGTTCTTTTGTTACAAATGGTACTTTTGCCATGGTGTTTGGTTCCTTTCTTCTATACTTTTTGTATATTTATTTCATTTTTAATAGTTGTATTTCATTGGCCAGTGCATCTTTAAATACTTCCACCAGATTATTGTTACTGGAATACAGGCTGGTTGCTTCATAACGATTTGTGATCGCGCCTGTTAAAACGTCTTTGGAATCCGTGATCAATCGGATCTGTTCTTTCTTACATTCTGTCAGATAAACAGTTGCTCCTTGTAAATCAAATGGTTCATTCGTTATGATCACGACTTTCTTTCCTTCACTTACCATCTTCTCTAAGTATTCCCGAAACATCTCCAGTCGTTCATTGTATACAGAGATATACGCACGCTCTTCTGCACAAAGCAGCATATCTATGATCTTATCGCAAATATGTTCTTCGCCTTTGATCGTCAGGTATCCGCCTTCGTTCTTGCGTTTGCCCGGAAGTTCCGCGATCAGCTCTGTCTTCTTCTGTTCCAAATGACGAATCTTATTACTGCAGAATTCTTCGATCGCTACCGGCGTGTAACGAACTGTATCTTCCTCTTGTATATAGGCTGCGCCTTTGTCTACCAAGCCTGCCAGTGCATTGTAAGCGTTCGATCTTGAAATCCCGCTTTGTTTGGCTGCCTCGTATCCGTTAAGGCTTCCTTCCAGTGTCAGTAAAATATAAAGACTGGCTTCGTGTCTTGTGAGTCCAAATTCCATCAGACGCTCTACATTATCCATCACTTTCACCTCGTGTTCCTATCTAGGACTACTATAGTCGAATTAAAAAAGAATGTCAAGGTTTCCTTGACATTCTGAGAATTTTTCTTGAGTTTATTATGAATCCTTATATTTTTATATTGACATTTTTCATTATAATTGTTAATATATTCCATGTAAATATTTTACAGTATGTTAGAGTTTCTTCTTTCGTCTGTTTGCCAATCAAATATTTATCATATCATGAGTTTATGTATCAATTAATTTATTTTCTTATCTAATAGTGCTTGCCACTCTCTGTATTTTCTAATACAATGAAAGGAGAAACTTATGAGTAAAAATAAAAAATCGCTGCAAGATTTAACTTTACTTGACCGCTTTTTATTTGCTGAAGTTATGGAGGATCCTAAGACATTTGAGAATATATTATCTATTATTCTTGGAGAAGATATCTCCATCAAGGGTCGTCCACAGTCTGAACATGAAAGTCGGACTTCACCTCTAAAACGGCAGGTGCGGCTTGACGTATGGGCAGAGGATGAAACGGATGCTGTTTATAATGTAGAAGCTCAAAAAGAAAATACGAAAAATCTTCCTCATAGAAGTCGTTTTTATCAGGCTCTGATTGACTCCAAATTATTAGATCCTGGAGAAGTAGATTTTTCGAATATGAAAGACTGTTATTCTATTATCATTGCACCTTTCGATCTGTTTGGAAGAGGATTATATCAATATACTTTTCAAATGACTTGTGCTGAAACTGGTCAGCCATTAGAAGATGGTGCTACGCGAATTTTTCTAAATACACATGGTAAAAATTCAGAAGATATTAGTCCTGAATTAAAGGAGCTTCTTTACTATATGGAACATACTACTGAAGAAATATCTTGCTCTACTTCACGCCTTCAGGAAATTAAGAATCACGTCAATATTGTGAAATCCAGCGAAGAGATTGGAGTGAAATATATGCAGGAATGGGAAGAAAAGATTCTTGAGAAGCGAAAAGCACGTGCTGAAGGGCTAGCCGAAGGACGTGCTGAGGGGCGTGCTGAAGGAGAAACCTTCCGATTAATTCAACTAATAAAAAAGAAAATCCAGAAATCAAAATCTTTCATTCAAATTGCTGACGAACTGGAAGAAGAACCTGACAACATTCAATCACTTTACGAATGCATTTCGCAGAATATTAATCTAACAACTGAAGAAATCTACAAAATCTACATCTCACCTGATAAAACTGAAATCGAGTAGGAGGGAGTGATTAACTCCCGTCCTCTCACACCACCGTGCATACC
>CAJMOO010000105.1 GCA_905215045.1 uncultured bacterium
CCGGGTGGATTCGGGACTTTAACCCGTTAGAAACGTGTGCCGCCGGGCGCACGATTAATAAAGAACTCCACAGCATACGCTGTGGAGTTCTTACTTTATCGATATTTACATCATCAATATTCAATTTCGTCAAAAAATGGCAAATCTTATTCGTCAGCTTTTCCTTCAGATCCGAATAATTTAATCTTTGTGATTACCATATCTTTGATAGCTTCAGCACCTGGAGCTAATAATTTACGAGGGTCGAAACCTTTTCCTTCAAGGTCTTTTCCTGCTTCGATATATTTACGTGTAGCTTCAGCAAATGCAAGCTGGCATTCTGTATTAACGTTGATCTTAGCTACTCCAAGAGAGATTGCTTTTTTGATCATGTCATCAGGGATTCCTGTACCACCATGTAATACTAATGGCATATCTCCTGTTAACTGCTGAATTGCATCTAATGTTTCGAAGCTTAATCCTTCCCAGTTTTCTGGGTATTTTCCGTGGATGTTTCCGATTCCTGCTGCAAGCATTGTTACTCCAAGATCTGCAACTGCTTTACATTCTTCTGGATCTGCACATTCACCTTTACCGATAACTCCGTCTTCTTCTCCACCGATAGATCCAACTTCAGCTTCGATAGACATTCCTTTTCCTGTTGCAACTTTTACAAGTTCTTTTGTTTTTTCAACGTTTTCTTCGATTGGATAATGAGATCCATCAAACATGATAGAAGAGAATCCAGCTTCGATACATTTGTAGCATCCTTCGTAAGAACCGTGGTCTAAGTGAAGTGCTACTGGTACAGAGATGTTTAATTCTTCTAACATTCCGTTAACCATTCCTACAACAGTTTTGTATCCTGTCATATATTTTCCTGCACCTTCAGATACACCAAGGATAACTGGAGATCTTGTCTCTTCTGCTGCTAATAAGATAGCTTTTGTCCACTCTAAGTCGTTGATGTTGAACTGTCCAACTGCGTAATGTCCGGCTTTTGCCTTGTTTAACATTTCTTTTGCTGATACTAACATAGTTTGTCCTCCATATAATTCGTTAACTTTTTCACATCGAGTTTATTATACTCTATTTATACGTGGGTTGCAAGCTTTCACTTGTTACTAATATCTTCTGTTTTCTTGCAAAAATTTGGTCATTATTTTACTTGCAAATAATCGTTATCCTGTTCCACTTGTAACAGCAGATTCAAATGTTTCCGGCAGGAATTTTTTAAAACTCTTGTCACATTTTTACTGTCACTGTTTTGATACCATTCCACAGCTTCTTCTCTTGTGAGACCTCCTTTTTCCTTTCTTGAGATCAGACGTTCTTTCAACATCTCTTCCTCTGCCAGGATCAAGATTTTATAGTCTGCGTATTGCTGCATGGATTTCCATGGTTCTTGTTTTAATAGTAACCAGTTCCCTTCGATCAAAATGATATCTTTGGTAACTTTAATCTGATTTTCCACAACGTCGTGAAGATTTCTATCATAAATCGGCCATAAAATATCTTCTATTTTTATCTTTTCAAGTTTCTGTCTTAATTTTTCTGTGTCATATGTTTCCGGACATCCTTTTACCTGCTTCATTGGAACTTTTTCTCCAAGCACGATCGCATCATGAGAATTAATGTAATCAGAGTGATAATGAAATCCATCTAATCCTAATGCTTGAATGTCTGTAAACTCTTGATCTTGTTTTGATAAATATTCCAAAAACTCACATAATGTTGTCTTTCCAACGGCCGGCGGTGCTGCCATAAATACAATGATCCGTTCCTTTTTTCCCTTTTGTAACTGCTGTAATTGTTTTAATAAAGGAAGAAAAACTTTCTGGATCGTGTCTTCGTTATAGACCGCTGTCATTTCAAATCCATTGACTTTAAATAAATATTCTTTCCATTCTTTCATATGACACCTCTTTCTTTATGTTTATTATACAATGTGTTCTTATACAAGTACAAGCAATAGCCCTTTTACTTTGGCATCATTAAAAAGTGCCATCTTTTTCTGTTACAAAAAAGATGGCACTTTTGATCTGTGACAAATATTTAATTAAATTTTGTGTAATGAATGAGGTCTCCCAAATAATCATATCCAAACTGGTACACCAGTATATTTCTGATCACCGCATATCCAAAGAAAATACACACTCCCAAAATCAACATCCACAATCTCGGCTTCATGCTCTTAATCTCTCTGACTGTCAGTTTCTTTACCATCCATCCTGCAATACACCATAGAAACATAACCCCGGTATATACAACGGTTGGATTACATAAAAATGCTCTCTCAATATCCAAATGCAGCAGTGCGATCACACTTCTTGTACCGCCGCATGCCGGACAATAGAAATGTGTTACTTCCTTAAAGAAGCATGGCATACTTCTTATGATCTTATATAGAGTCATCATTTTCATCGATATATGTATCATAATGTGTATTAAACTCTTTCATTTCATTCTGAAAATCCGAACTAAGCAAAATATTCACAACAAAAACTGTGATCAAGATCACAGAACCAATGATGCCTATAATCCCACAGATCAATCCTGCTTTCGCTTTATTTCCTCTTGTTCCTCTAACTTTTGGTGTCACCGCAAAACAAATGACCGCTGCAATCCCAATGATGATCGCGATTGGCGTGCAACAACAACTGACCATGCATACAACTGCTATGATTCCAAGGATCATTGTTGCGATCGCAATTCCACTTGTCTGCTCCTGCTGTGGTTGTTCTATGTGATCATCTTCGTAACGATATCGTCTGTATGGATCATCATCTTGTGTATGATATTCTTGTGTTGAATCTTCATCTTTGATCTCGTATCCAGTATACGGATCGTATCTCTTATCTTCCATATTTTTTTCCTCTACTTTCTAATGTAGCGAATCATTCCTGGCCCTAATTTATCCGTTGGACGAGAAATAAATTCATGTTTGTGATAAAATGGTTCTCTTCCGATCGCACACATCAGATCCAGCATGATCTCGGTTCCTTCTTCACAAAGATTCTCTACATACTCGATCAGATCTTCTATGATTGCACTTCCGATTCCATAATGCTGATAATCTGGATGAATCATTAAATCCTGAATGTAACAAATGACCGCCCCGTCACCTACAAGTCGTCCCATTCCAACGATCTTGGCATCAATGTATGCGCAGACGATATACAAACTGTTATCTAAGGCTTTCCTCGCCTGTGTTCTTGATAATGGTTTAAAGTTGACCGCTTTTCTTAACTCCAGATACGTATCAACTCCTACATTATTTGATACTAGTGTTACTAATTTCATTCTTTCCTTGTCTTCTTTCTTCTATATAATATGTTTCTCTTCCTAATGTCAAAATTATTTCTCTGATTGGCTATCATCTTATCACGAATTTTATCACATTACAAGAAATGAATCTTTCTTATTATATTTTATAATTTTATACACAATAAAACAGGTGATTTTTATTTTTTTCCACAAAAATCACCTGTTTCTTCTATATAATAGTAGATATTTTAAGAACTAATCCTGTAATGCATCTACATCACGTTCTCCGGTACGGATCTTAACTACATTCCTTACTTCGTAACTGAAGATCTTCCCGTCACCAACTTCTCCTGTAAATGCAGATTTCTGAATAGCATCGATCGTTTTTCTTTCCCATTCTTCAGAAGATACGACGATCTCAAATTTAATCTTTGGACGCATCATCATATCAACTTTTGTTCCACGGATAACTTCTGTAAAACCTTTCTGTGCTCCGCATCCCATAACCTGTGATACTGTGATTCCATTAACTCCGATTTTATTTAAAGCTTCTTTGACATCTTCGAATTTCTCTTCTCGAACAATTGCATTAATTTTGATCAACATATATTTTCACCTCTTTTAATCTAAACCATTAAAACTTGGGTAAGCATTCTCTCCGTGTTCTGATACATCCAATCCGACTTTCTCGGCTCTTTCTTCAACTCTTAATGGAGTAAAGATACGGACAATCGCGATACAGATCAGGCTTCCGACTACTGCAACTGCGATAGATACAAGAATCCCTATGATCTGTGCTACAAACAATCTTGTTTCTCCAAACACTAATCCATTCCATTTTGCGACTCCATTGATGGATGTCATTCCAAATAATCCTGTTGCGATACCACCCCAGATACCACCGATTCCGTGACATCCAAATGCATCCAATGCATCATCAATCTTTAATTTTCCTTTGATCAGTTTTACACCGAAGTAGCAGATTGGGCTTACTAATAATCCACAGATCACTGCTGCCCACATTGGAACAAATCCGGCTCCCGGTGTGATTGCTACCAGTCCGATAACTAATCCTGTGGAAGCTCCGACTAAAGTTGTTTTTCCTTCTGAAAATACTTCGATCAACATCCATGAAACAAGAGCTGCGGCTGCTGAAACAGATGTTGTCATAAATGCATGTGCTGCAAGTCCATTTGCTGCAAGAGCACTTCCTGCATTGAATCCGTACCATCCAAACCATAACAGTGCAGCTCCTAAAAATACAAATGGTGTATTATGTACGTGGTAGACTCCCTGGTCATATCCACGACGTTTTCCAAGTGTTAAAGCTAATACCAGACCGCTGACCCCTGATGTGATATGAACGACATTTCCTCCTGCGAAATCGACAGACCCGATCTCTGCTAAGAATCCTCCTTCTCCCCATACCATATGTGCCATTGGGTAGTACACGATCAATGACCATAAGATAATAAAAAGAACTAATGCTTTAAATTTCATTCTTCCTGCAACAGATCCTGTGATCAGTGCTGGTGTGATCATTGCAAACATCATCTGAAATGCTGCAAATGCAAGGTTTGGAATCGTGTCTGCGTAAGGTCCCGGTTTCATTCCAACTCCGTTAAAGCCAAACCATTTTGCTCCACCGATGATTCCTGCATGGTTTCCTCCGAAAGATAATGCATACCCTACAAGTACCCACATGATCACGGAAACTCCCATAATAAATACACATTGCATCATCGTGTTTCCAACGTTTTTCCTTCGTACCATTCCTCCATAGAAAAATGCAAGGCCTGGTGTCATAATAAATACAAATGCTGCACATAGCAGTATAAATGCTGTATCTCCTGCGTTCATAATATATTCCTCCATTCTCATTTTCAACTATGCTTCTATGCTCGTCAGAGTAGCTGGTTCTGACCTTATTGAAAATCTCTCGAGAGAATGTTTTTATTAACTAACCGTTAATAAAAAAAGGAGTCAAAGCACACGAATCTTTGTGCTTTGACTCCTTCGTCACGTTTATAGTAACAAAAGGTGTTTTAAAATGCAAGATTTATTTATGTATTTTTATCAAGACAATTGTGATTTGAATGACGGAAATTATTGGTGGAATATTATAAAAAGAGATCATGTGTCTGCAACCCACTTGCGTTCGGACTCCCACGTAGCTGTACTAAGCTCCTGAATGGTCTAACGACCATCCACTCGCTAAGTGCAGACGTGTCCGTACGGTTGCCGACACATGATCTCTTTTTATAATATTCAAATAATTTACGTGATTCAAACCACTATACAGTGTGTATGTTGTATGGTATTGATTGATAATTTTTGTATTCGTTAACAGAAGTTTAGCTAAAATCTACAAGCACCTTCTGTCTGAAAATTTCCTATTTTACAATCAATGCTGTTCTCCATACACCCCCACTTGAATTTTTCAATCTTGTAATTGTCCACACTTTAGACTTCTGGTATATGATAAAAAA
>CAJMOO010000106.1 GCA_905215045.1 uncultured bacterium
AGCTTCCGCATTTTTCACATTTGACTGTGGATGGTTTCTGCCATGACATAAATTCGCATTCCGGATTGTTTTCGCATCCGTAATATTTTCTTCCTTTTTTCGTTTTCTTTAAGACGACTTCTCCGCCACACATTGGGCATGGAATTCCGACTTTTTCGAAATGTGGTTTTGTGTTTCTACAGTCTGGGAATCCAGGACATGCAAGGAATTTCCCGTATGGTCCATATTTGACAACCATGTTTCTTCCACATTCATCACAGACAACGTCTGTTACTTCGTCTTCAATCTTGACTTTTTCTAATTCTTTTTCTGCATTTTTTACTGCGATTTCAAAGTCTGGGTAGAAGTTTTCGATAACGGATTTCCAATGGACTTTTCCTTCTTCTACCATATCAAGAAGTCCTTCCATCATCGCTGTGAAGTTGACATCAACGATGCTTGCGAATGCTTTCTTCATCATGTTGTTGACTGCTTCCCCAAGTTCTGTCACGTATAAGTTCTTCTTTTCTTTGACTACGTATCTTCTTGCTGTGATCGTTGAGATCGTTGGTGCGTAAGTACTTGGTCGTCCGATTCCGAATTCCTCTAATGTCTTAACTAAGGATGCTTCGGTATAGTGTGCTGGTGGCTGTGTAAAATGCTGTTTTGGATCTAACTCATTTAATGTAAGTTTGGTATCTTCATCGATAGATTTTAACATTAAGTTTCCTTCGGATTTTTCGTTGTTAATGTTATATACTGTTAAGAATCCATCGAAGGCGATCTTGCTTGCGGATGCATTAAATCGGTAATCTCCGGCAGCGATCTTTACAGATGTATTTTCATATTTGGCTGGTGCCATGCGGCTTGCCATGAAACGATTCCAGATCAACTGATATAAGCGGAACTGGTCTCTTGATAATTCGTCTTTAATGCTTGCTGGTGAGTTTGTCATATAAGTTGGACGGATAGCTTCATGGGCATCCTGTACCTTTTTGTCGTCTTTCTTGGCAACGGTTCCTGCCCCAACAAAATCAGCTCCATAAGTTTCTTTGATATATTCTTTAGCGGCAGCATCTGCTTCTACAGAGATACGAGTGGAGTCTGTACGCAGATATGTGATCAGACCAACCGTTCCCTGTCCTTTGATATTCACACCTTCATATAACTGCTGTGCGATACGCATTGTTTTCTGTGGTGCGAAATTTAACTTGCTGGATGCGTCCTGCTGCAGGGTACTTGTTGTAAATGGAAGTGGGCTTTTCTTTAAGCGTTCGCTTACTTTTACCCCTTCAACAGTGAATTCTTTTCCTTTTAAATAAGCTAGGATCTCATTCATCTCTTCTTCACTGTGGATTTCAATCTTCTGGTCTTTGTTTCCAACCAGTTTTGCCTCTAACGGCTTTTTGCTTCCTTTCACATCTAATAAGGCTTCTAGGGACCAGTATTCCTGTGGAATAAATAAGTTGATCTCTTCTTCTCTGTCACAGATCAGACGTAAGGCTACGGACTGTACTCGTCCGGCACTTAAACCTCGTTTGATCTTTGCCCAAAGGATCGGGCTGATCTGATATCCTACGATTCGGTCTAGGACACGTCTTGCCTGCTGTGCATCGACTAAGTTCATGTCGATATCTCTTGCATGTTTGATGGAATCTTTGACCGCTGTTTTTGTGATCTCATTGAATGTGATACGGCTGTAGTTCTTATTTTCCAATTTTAATGCGTAATATAAATGCCATGAGATGGCTTCTCCTTCACGGTCCGGGTCAGTCGCGAGGTATACTTTGTCTGCTTTCTTTACTGCTTTACGAAGAGCTGCTAATACTTCACCCTTCCCGCGGATCGTAATGTACTTTGGTTCAAAGTCATTCTCGATATCAATTCCTAAGGTACTCTTTGGCAGATCGCGAACATGCCCGTTGGACGCGATCACTTCGTAATTCCTGCCCAGGAACTTTTTGATTGTTTTGGCTTTCGCCGGTGATTCGACGATAACTAGATATTTTGGCATATAGTATTACCCCTTATTTACATTTTTTTGATATATAAATTTTGATGAGTCTGTTTGATATATCCTTTCGCTTCTAATTGAAATAATGCTTTGATCACTTCTTCATAAGAAAAACCGGATGCACTTAAGATCTCATCAATATGTTTCGGTTTCAAACTCAACATATCATACACCCTTTTTTCTGCCTTTGCAAGAGATTTTGTATGAAGCTTTGGAAATTTTCGTGAAATTCCTGTGAATTCTGAAAATTCTGTTAAAATATCGTCGACATTTTCAACCAATTTTGCGCCTTGTTTGATGAGTCCGTGGCAGCCTTTGGAATGTTTATTGGTAATCATTCCGGGAACTGCCAATACTTCTTTATTCTGATCAAGCCCACAATCCGCCGTGATCAGTGATCCGCTTCGCTCTCTGGCTTCTGTCACAAGGATTCCATCACTTAATCCACTGATGATCCGATTCCTTTCTGGAAAATGCCATTTAAGTGGTTCACTGCCTGGCGGGTACTCGGAAATAACTGTCTGATTCGCATACATGTCATAAAATAACTGAAAATTCTCTTTTGGGTAAATGAGATCGATCCCACATCCTAAAACTCCAACAGCTTGTCCTTTTTTGTCGATTATTTCACGGTGAACCGTCCCATCTACGCCTCTTGCGAGGCCACTGATGATCTGTACACCTTGCTCTGCCAACTCTTTTGCGAATTTTTTCGAGATTTCAAAGCCGTAAGTTGTCGGAAATCTTGACCCTACGATCGCAATTGACAGTTCTTTTTCTTCATATGGCTGGCCTTTTTGAAAGATGCCATAAGGAGCATCATAAATTTTTCTTAAACGATTCGGATATGCAACTTCTTTTTGAATGATAAAACGGATATTTTCACGATGCAAAGCTTCATAGTCTTTCTGAATCATTGCTTCATCTCTTGAGTTGATGAAACGACCGTATTCAAGATCTGTCATGCGTTCCTTTAGAAT
Source organism: uncultured bacterium (assembly GCA_905215045.1). The sequence goes on from CAJMOO010000106.1 coordinate 2,974, forward strand.
TTCTGGGTTGATCTTATAGAGTTCTTTTGGATGAATGAAGATATCCATCAGTTCTTTTTGTTTCTTGATCGGCAACATGACTTTGCCACACAGCCAGTACCAGTATAATTTATCTTCCATATTCCAGCACCTCTCTGATAAAATCTGTGTTTCGAAAAGTCATAGCTTCCATTAAGTGAATCGGTTTGATCTCGGATTCATTTTCCATCAGCATGATTGTTAACGCTACTTTTAAAATCTTATCCATTCCTCGTCTTGTGATCTTGCCGGATTGGTAGGCAATGTCTAAAATCTCTTTGCATTCTTTCGATAAATGAATGATCTTGTTTAACTGTATGTGGCTTAATTGACCGATAACATTGCAGGAATCATTTTTTAGTAAATTTTTTTCTCTTTGGATGGTTGTTTTGATCCGTTTTTTGATCTGACTGGACGTTTCTACCATTTCTTTTTGTTTCGCTTTTTGTAAGTTGTGATCTTTTTTACTGATACATAAAACCATGTCAAATCGGTCTAGGATCGGCCCTGATAATTTCTTTAGATAACGTTTCTTTTCATGATAGGTACATCGACAGATCCCGTCTTCCAGTCCATAACCGCAAGGACATGGATTCATCGTTGCGATCAGTTGAAAATCGGCTGGAAACTGATGATAGATCCCATTTCTGGTGATATCGATCGTTCCATCTTCCAGTGGCTGTCTGAGTGCTTCGATACATTCGGTTTTAAATTCCATAAATTCATCCAGAAATAAGATCCCATGATGCGCTAATGTGATCTCTCCTGCGGTCGGTGTCTTGCCTCCTCCAAGAAACGCTGCCTTGGGGATCATTGGATGTGGCTGGCGAAATGGACGAGTGTTGTCTTCTAAATATCTTTGGATTCCTGTCGCATCGTAGATCGCCTGAACTTCCATTTTCTCTTCTTTTGATAATGGTGGAAGGATTGTCGGAATTCTTCTGGCTGCCATTGTTTTTCCTGATCCCGGAGATCCAATGATCAGTAAATGATGCCTTCCAGTGACAGCAATTTCTATCGCTCTTTTTAAATGTTTCTGACCTATGATATCGCTAAAATCTTCTTCTGTTTCTTCTTTCTGATATTGTGTTGTATCTATGCAGCATCTTTGTTGATACCTTCCATGAAAATAGTCCAAAACATCTTGTAAGCTATCCATAAATATGACTTCGATATCTTCCATTCCTCTTAGGGAATTGGCATCTTCCCTTGCCGCAAAAAACTTATGGATTCCTTTTTTTCTTGCTTCTAAAACAATTGGAAGACAGTTTCCAACCCCTCTGATCTTGCCATTTAACCCTAATTCTCCCATAATGCAGATATCCTCTAATTTGCTTGCATCGATTAAATTCAGACACCCTAAAAAAGCCACGGCGATTGGGAAATCGAACGCAGTTCCATTCTTTCTTATATTGGCTGGGGATAAGTTGACTGTGATCTTCATGGATGGCAGGGGATGGCCGATAGAGCGTAGTGCTGATGCAACGCGCTCTTTTGCTTCCATGGATTCTTTAGAAAGATAGCCTACCATGGTGAAATATGGCAGGCCATTTCTGATCTCTACTTCGACGTGGATGAGTCTTCCGCTCACTCCACTGACGATTCCTGTGATTACTTCCTGATAAATAGTACTCAACTCCTTCTCTTCTCAAAAAAGAAGCTGGTTTCAAAATGATATGGTTAGTCTATCACAAAAGTAATATTTTTACAATACTGTATATTCAAAACAATCGTACTTATTTCAATAATTTCTTTAATTCACTCATAAAGGTGTTCACATCTTTAAATTCGCGATAGATGGCTGCGAATCTTACATATGCAACTTCATTTAAGTCTTTTAATTTGTCCATGACCATCTCTCCGATCACGCATGACTCCACTTCTCTTGTTCCCATGTTGTAGATCTTTGTCTCGATCTCATCGATCGCTGCTTCGATCTGTCCCATGGAGACTGGAAGTTTGTGACAGGATTGTACGATTCCATTTCTTATTTTGCTTCGGTCATAAAGCTGTCTTGTCTTATCTTTCTTGATAACGCTTAATGGTTCTGTCTCTATCTTCTCATAAGTTGTAAAACGCTTTCCGCATTCATCGCATTGTCTTCTTCTACGGATCGCATTGTTGTCTTCTGCCGGTCTGGAATCTACGACTCTGGAATTCTCGCTTCCACAATATGGGCATCTCATCTTCTTGTACCTCCGTGTTTTTTTCTGCTTGAAGTATATCATTTTTTGCCATGAAATAAAAGCTTTTCTTTTATTTCAGGCATTCTTTTTCGTTGATATCGACTAAAATGGTGTCTCTTCCGATCCTCACGACACATTTGTATGGAATTTTATAGATTTTATTCTTTTTCCCAAGGCACAGGATCATCTTTGTTGTTTTGGGCACGATCAGATAGCAGATCTGTCCAGTATGTATTTCAAATTCGAGGTCTAAGACAAATCCTAAGCATTCACCGGTGTTACAATTGATCACATCTTTTTGCCGAAGTTCGAGAAATTTCATGTCGGAAATCCTTTTTCTTCCTATTATAATAGTATTCTTTTTTTCGATAAATAGACACAGAAAAAAGCAGAAGATCCAATCTCTAGAATCTTCTGCTTCTTTATTATTATCATTATGAAGAAAGATTAAGCTTCTTTCTTTTCTACTGGTTTTTTAGGTGCTGGTTTCTTAGGAACTAATTTCTTTCCTGTAATGATTCCTTTTGGACATT
>CAJMOO010000107.1 GCA_905215045.1 uncultured bacterium
AGATATTGATGGCATCTTCCATTCCGACACTTCTCATCTGCATCCATGATCTGTCATTGAATCTGTATGTTGTGATATCTCTGATAATAGAACATGCCCCCGGTCTTAGTTCCATCTCAAATCCATAGGGATCACAATGTTCCTGCCGGTTTCCATCTGGTCCGTAGATGCAGTATTTGTACATCTGACCTTCTTTAGCTTTGTCGGAGTAGAATAAAAAGAAACCACTTTGTGCGTCTTGTTCCATAAATTCTTCATTCCAGTTATTAAACTCCCCAATGATCGATATCCTGGAGGCTCTTGGTGCATAGGTTACAAAACGAATCTTATCACCGTCTTTATGTGCACCCATATAACGATATGCATCAAATAATTTTCCATCATAAAAATCTTGCCGGTTCATGTTTGTGCCTCCTTTTATCATACAACTGTTGTTTTTCATTCATATGTATATTATAATAAATGTATGTGTATACAACAACCACCAAAATAGTGTTTTTGGCGATTATCAAACATTTTTTATTTTTTTGTAAATTATCTTTTTTATATGATTTTAAAGGAGTTTTTAATATGGTAGAGAAGAAAACTGATCGTCGTATTTTAAAGACGAAACGTGCCCTCAGAGAGAGCCTGCTTTATTTGTTAAAAGAAGAGCCAATACAAAAAATATCCGTTTCCCGCCTGTGTGAGAAATCGGATATTAACCGCAGTACATTCTATACTTATTATTCCAGTCCGATGGATCTTCTGGAGTCGATTGAAGATGAGATTTTAAATACGCTGGAAGAAGATATGATCCAGTTTGAGAAGGAAAATTCGATTTCTCAATTGATGGATTCTATTATCTTTTATATCAGTGAGCATAAACAGCTGGTGAGACTTCTGTTTTCGGATCATGGTGATCCGGGATTTCAGAACAAACTTCTGCTTGCCACACAACGTTGGACGATGCCAATGTGGCAGAGCCGAAGACCTGATTATGATGCGGAGGCTTTGTCTTCTTTGCATATTTATATTGTGAGCGGGTGTATGGCTGTGATCCGACAGTGGATCACGGGTGGGTTTCAGGAATCTGAAGAGGAAGTTTCATCAATGTTGGAGAAGTTGTCCGCTTCTACTTCGGCTGGATTTTTGCAAGGGAAATAAATAAAATGTATTTTCATAATACATGCTGCTATTATAATCATCGATTTTTTCACTTAAAAATGAATTATAAACTTTGATCAATGCATCAATTACTGATCAATTACAAATTCATCTAATACTTCCTGCAGTCTTTCAAAGAACATACTAGCATGATATCCATCTGCGGATGCATGAGATATCGTCAAAGCAGCAGACAGCCTTCTTCTGCCCTCTTCTTCCACATATTTTCCAAATGTAATGATCGGAAATAGATTTGGTCTTCCGGTTGGCACCCATGTGCTGTAGCCTGTGAAATCCATCCATGGCACACAGGAGATACAAAAGAAGTTTGGCGGCTGCCCTTCTTTTCCTTTGGGTCCTTTGACATCTTTGTATGTTTCCATATCATTTATAATGTTTTGATAGCATGTCTGAAAATCATCATCATAATAAGACCAGATGTCTGAAAATGTATGATCATCTTTGTGAAAGATCGTAAAGTTTGGATGCATCACATCAAAGTAACCAGGTCTTCCTTCCTGATCGACTCCCATTTTAAATTCTCTTTTCTCATTGACAACTTTTCCTGTGCAGTAAATAAATGCCGGATAAAACTTTAATCCACATTTTTTGACCTGCTGATACAGATTTTCCACATCTAGACGTACTGTAACAGTATAACCGCATGGTATCATCTGCATATAATATTCAAAATGTTTCTGTCGTTCCCATTTTTCTGGGTCTAGTAAATAAAACATGTCAGACACCTCCTTTTTTAGCTTTCGATATCAAATCATTTCATATCCACCTAAAACTACCGGCATTTTCAATACTTCCAATACTCTCTCAAGCAATACTCCTTCTCTGTTTGGATAATCAAATCCATAACTTGCCTTGATCGCCTGTGTGATAAACTGCACACCCTTATCCAGTGCGATTGGCAGACTGTCTCCGTCTAACAGGCTTCCTATCATAACAGAAGTATAAGCATCTCCTGTTCCCGGATAAAATGTTGGGATATAACGGCATTTTATCTTCCAATATGTATTACAAGTTCTATCGTAAGCGATCACATTAGAATCTTTATCTTTCTCTTTATCTGGAACACTTGTCACAACAATGATATCTGGTCCCATATCAGACAAACGTTTTACCCATTCTTTGATCTCTTCATCGGTTGTTGTCTGTTTGTATTCTTCCCCTAATAAAAGACTTACTTCTGTAAAATTGGGTGTAATAATGTCAGCTTTTGTTACCAGACGTTTCATTCCTTCAACTAATCCTTGATCCATCGTTGAATACAAGTTTCCATTATCTCCAAGGACTGGATCGATCACAACCATATTATCCTCTGTTCCAAAATCATCAATAAATCCGGAAACGATCTCAATCTGACGTTCAGATCCTAAGAATCCAGAATAAATACAGTCAAAATCGATATTTAGCTCTTTCCAATGATCGATATAGTCCTGCATATGATCTGTAAAGTCTACAAAACTAAAGGTATCAAATCCCCCAGTATGATTGGAAAGGATCGCTGTCGGCAATGGACAGACCTGCACTCCCATGGATGAAAGGATGGGAATGATCGCTGTCAACGAAGCTCTTCCAAAACCAGACAGATCATGAATTGCTGCCACTCTTTTTACACTATGCTTCATTTTGTTTCTCCTTTTTATAATCCGATCATTGTACTATTTTAAACGGAACGTCAGGATTCCTTTGTAATCGATCACATGGATCGCTTCATCTTTTTTCATCTGTTCCATCATCGCTTCTGGATCTTTCACATCTCTGCTTTCTAAGAATCCTCGTACTTCAAACTGATTCATAGGATGTCTTCCGATAATGGATTTAACCGCTTCATAGTCATCTTCAATCTCACTGAAAAATGCACCAGAACTCATCATCTCAATCGAAATACCACCAAGTATCTCAACCGCATATCGCATGCGTTCTTCAGATACGACATTCACATCTGCTTCTGCTGGCGGACGAACTGGTGTATTTAAGTATAGTCTGTCATATTTTAATTCTTTTAATAATTCTTGAAACTTAAGAATAGACTGCTCATCATCGTTGATCCCATCAACTAGCATGATCTCCAACCAAAGTTCTCCTTCATACATGTGAGTGAACTTTTTGAGACCTTCAAATTCTTCTTTAAATTTGATCGTTCCATAAGGTCTGTCGATCTTCTTGGAAATTTCCTGGTTATAAGCATCCAGAGATGGCAATACCATATCAGCATGGCATAATTCTTCTCTGACTTGTGGATCAGAAAGCAACGCACCATTTGTGATCACTGCGACTGGCTTGTCTGTTAATGCTTTCAGAGCAACTACTAATTCACCAAGATTTGCTGCTAAAGTAGGTTCTCCTTCTCCAACGACCGTTACGATATCAAATTTATCAGAGTCTTTGAGATACTGTTTAAATTCCGCTATGATATCTTCTGTTTTATAAAATTCCTGACGTTTATTTGTCATTTTATCGGTTCTTCCTAATTGACAGTAGATGCAGGAATAGTTACATGTCTTCTTAGGCAGTGGACTGATACCTAAGGATCTTCCTAGTCTTCTGGATGGGATCGGACCAAATACATATTTAAAATCGTTCATATTGATATTTCCTTTTCCTATTATTTTTGTATAATTCTTATTATACGGCACGTATACAAAATTTGTCTATATGAATTGTTCTTTGAAAACTCCTGAAATTTAATTTCTATGGGTTTTCTTTCTATAACTCTTGCGTTACAATAGTATAAAATAAACAGGAGGATATTAAGTAATTCAATGAAAAAAGATAAAAACATTCTGGTTGTTATGCCAGTAAAAGACGAACATAAAAAAACATTAGAACAACATTCTCAAGGCAATAAATTTATATACAGTTCATACGATAATGTAACTCAGGAAATGGTACAGGAAGCAAATGTGATCATTGGAAATGTAGATCCATTTTACTTACAGGAAGCAAAAAACTTAGAATGGCTGCAGCTTAATTCAGCAGGGGCTGATCCTTATGTGAAGAAAGGCGTGCTTCCTGAAGATGTAATATTGACGAATGCTACAGGAGCCTATGGACCAAGCGTTGCAGAACATATGCTGGCAGTCTTATTTTCCCTGCAAAAGAAATTACATCTATACAGAGATAACCAAAATCAATGTGAATGGCAAGATGAAGGAGGTGTCATGTCCTTATGCGGAGGAACACTTCTGATCGTGGGACTCGGTGACATCGGATTATACTTTGCAAGATTAATGAAAAATTTTGACTACCATATCATCGGAATCAAACGAAGACCAGGGCAGGTACCGCAAGATATCGATGAACTCCATACCATGGATGATCTGGATAAATTGCTGCCCAAAGCAGATGTTGTATTATCTGTACTTCCAGATTCTAAAGCAACACGAAATATCTTCAATAAAGATCGTTTTGAAAAAATGAAGAACACCTCAATCTTGCTAAATGCTGGAAGAGGCAGTGCAGTTAATACAGAGGATCTTTGCGAAGCATTGATCCAAGGACAGATTTATGGAGCAGGACTGGATGTTACAGACCCAGAACCGCTGCAGACGCAACATAAATTATGGAACGTAGAAAATGTGATCATAACTCCACACGTAGCCGGAGATTTTCATCATCCTGCAACTTTATATCGAATCGTAGATATTATAGCTGGAAACCTGCAAAGGTATCTGGAAGGAGAACAATTGATGAATATTGTTGATACTACGACTGGATGTAAACTCTGATTGATAGTGTTGCATGTATGAGTCAGAAAGAACAAGAGAAGAAATATTTATAAGAATAAAGGGTGACACTCAACATACACACCACTTAAGTTTTCCAATCTTGTAATTGTCCACACTTTAGACTTCTGGTATATGATAAAAAATAAATAAGCAACCGAAAACGCAGCATTGGAATTTTACCATATTTTGAACAAATTCGCAGCCCAATTGGACGAGTGTCTGAGCTTCAAAGACTTTTGTCTGAAACAAAACTTCAGAGCGAGTTCTCGTAGGAAATTGGGCGGATAAGCGATTTGTTCAAAATGTGAGCAAAATTCCACCGCTGCGTTTTCGGTTGCTTATTTATTTTTTATCATATACTGAAAGACTACAGTTGGCCAACTTACAAAATTAAAATTTACAGTAAATTATCAGCTAATTCTTCCATAGTCTTAATATTCTCATCATTCATCGTAGATTTGATCGTTACAACTGGATCTACCATCTCGATATTCTTAAATCCTTCTACGATACCTTTCATGATTTTTGCTGCCATTGGTGCCCATGATCCATTTTCCATAAATGCAACTTTACGTTTCTGATAGTTCTTAGCTTTTAAGTGATGTAAAAAGTCTTCCATGCATGGGAAGATTCCTGCATCGT
>CAJMOO010000108.1 GCA_905215045.1 uncultured bacterium
ATCGATAAAGTCTTTTGCTTTCTGTGCATCACCTTTGATTTCGAATGTGAAGATAGATCCACCACCGTTAGGGAAGTATTTTTTGTATAATTCCTGCTGTTCTGGATCATCAGATACAGATGGATGGTTTACTTTTTCTACTGCTGGATGGTTTTTCAGGTATTCTACAACTTTTAATGCATTTTCTACGTGGCGTTCTACTCTTAAGGATAATGTTTCTAATCCCTGTAAGAAGATGAATGCGTGTACTGGAGATAATGTTGCTCCTGTGTCACGAAGTAATAATGCTCTGATCTTAGTTACGAATGCTGCTGCTCCAACGTCTTTTGTGAAGCTTACTCCATGGTAGCTTGGGTTTGGTTCTACTAATGATGGGAATTTTCCTGATGCTTCCCAGTCGAATTTACCACCGTCAACGATGACACCACCGATTGTTGTTCCGTGACCACCGATGAATTTTGTTGCAGAATGTACTACGATGTCTGCTCCGTATTCGATTGGTCTTACAAGGTATGGTGTTGCAAATGTGTTGTCTACAATCAGTGGAATGTTGTGTTCATGAGCGATTGCTGCTGCTTTCTCGATGTCTACAACATCTGAGTTTGGATTTCCTAATGTTTCAATGAATAATAATTTTGTGTTATCTTTGATAGCTGCTCTTACTTCATCTTCATTGAAAATGTCTACGAATGTTGTTTCGATTCCGTAATCTGGTAATGTATGCTCTAAGAAGTTGTATGTTCCACCGTAAATGTTTTTCGCTGCAACTACGTGATCTCCTGCTTTTGTGATGTTTTCGATTGCGTATGTAATTGCTGCTGCTCCAGATGCTACTGCTAATGCTGCAACTCCACCTTCCAGTGCTGCGATTCTCTGTTCGAAGATATCTTCTGTTGGGTTTGTTAATCTTCCGTAGATGTTACCTGCATCTGCAAGTCCGAAACGAGCTGCTGCATGATCGCAGTTTCTAAATACATAAGATGATGTCTGATAAATAGGTACTGCTCTTGCATCTGTCACTGGATCTGGCTGTTCCTGTCCTACGTGTAACTGTAATGTTTCAAACTTATAATTTCTTTCTTTACTCATAATTTTCTATCTCCTTTGTTGACTTTTTATTTTGAATTTTGTTTGTTGTCTTTCTTGATTACAAACTTATCTTACCATTTGATTTCCTACTTGTCCAATATGAAAAGTCAACATCTAGTTATAGGATATCCTTATAGCCAGACTCATCACCCATCGCTTTATACTTTTTGATCTCCTCTAAGTACTTCTCTCCTAATGGGCTGATCGCTACTCCCTTTCGCTTGATATAGCCGATCGTCATGAGCTCATCCGATTTTAATTTCACAGCACAGTAATCGTCGCCATTTAAGCTTTCACAGATAATTCCTGAACATAGGGTATATCCGTTTAATCCGACCATCAGATTTAGCATTGTCGCACGGTCATTTGCTTTGATCAGTCGTTTGTATTCATAGGTGCTTAATACTTCCTCTGCAAAATAAAAAGAGTTATATTCCCCTTGTTCAAAGGACAGACATGGATATTCTTCCAGTTCTTCGATTGAAATCTCTTCTTTGTCTGCCAGTGGATGTCCTTTCCACATATAAACGTAGATTCCGCATTCCAATAATGGATGAAATTCAAGTCCTGATTCCTGCAGCATCTTGCTTAATACTTTCTTATTAAATTCATTTAAATAAAGAATTCCGATCTCACTGTGGAAATCTTTGACATCTTTGATCACTTCATATGTCTTTGTCTCTCTGACTGCAAATTCATACTCATCCATACCAAACTGTTTGACCATTTCAACAAAGGCATTGACCGCAAAGGTATAATGCTGCATGGAAACCCCGAATTTCTTCTTGATGTTCTTCTTTTCAATATAGCGGGATTCCATCAGCTGGTATTGTTCTACAACCTGTCTTGCATAGCTTAGGAATTCCATTCCTTCCTGTGTGACAGATACCCCTCGGTTGCTTCTCTTAAATAATTCCGTTCCGATTTCTTTTTCTAATTCTTTGACCGCAAGAGACAGGCTTGGCTGTGAGATAAAGAGACTTTTTGCTGCTTCATTCATAGATCCTGTATCTGCGATCGCAATAATATATCTTAATTGTGTTAATGTCATAATTCTTCCCTTCCTTATCCTTTGAAATGATTTTCTCCTGCCTATAATTTTCTTGCTTTCATTTCTTTGTATTTGTTTTCTTCTATATATAGCAGGTTTCTTGTCTGTGGTCTATTATACTTGATTTTTCCTTTCTTGTCCTATATTTTTAAAAGAATTTCCTCTTGACACTCCTGTTTTATTTGTCATATAATAATGAACGTTGCGATAGTTAGAATTCTAACTATTAGCTTTCTAATCATAAAAGGAGCATCATCATTTATGTATGAATCATCTTACCACTATCTTCTGATGTCCAATCATTTAGGTTTCCAGAAGAAAGTCATGGCCATCTTAAAGCCACTTGGCCTCTCAACCGGCCAGCCAAAGGTCTTAGACCATCTTCGATATCATAATGGTGTCAGTCAGAAAGAGATTGCACACGCATGTCATATCGAGCCCGCTTCCTTAACTTCCATTTTAAACCGAATGGAAAAACAACATATGATCGAGCGCAAAACCTTAAATGGAAACCGCCGGTCTTTTCATATTTTTCTCACCGATTATGGAATGGAATTATCTGAATCAATTGAAAAAGCTTTCTTATCTCTTGAAAATGAAGTTTTTTCTGAGATTTCTGATACTGAAAAGGAACAATTTTTAAAGACTTTTGAAAAACTATATGAAAATATTACGAAAGAGGAGTAAATTACATCATGGAAAAACTAAAACGTTATATCATCTTTTTTATCGGGCTTTACATTAACTCCCTCGGAGTTGCCCTGATCACAAAAGCAAGTCTTGGTACATCACCGATTTCTTCAATTCCCTATGTACTAAGTCTTAATTTTCCATTTACACTTGGAAATTTCACCATTTTCTTCAGTCTGTTACTGATTTTTTTACAGCTGTTGATCTTACGAAAGAATTTTAAACTGGAACATTTTTTACAGATTCCGATTTCTATATTATTCGGATATTTTATTGACTGGTCTATGGTCCTTCTTGGATTTGTAAACCCTCATTTTTATCTGCTGAAAATGATTTATCTGTTAATTGGATGTCTAATTCTTGGATTTGGTGTGTATACAGAAGTGCTTGCTAATGTTGCAATGCTTCCTGGAGAATCTTTTGTACGTGCTGTTGTAATGACATGGCATACAGAATTCGGAGTGACGAAAATCTGTTTTGATGTATCTATGACTGTGATCGCTGCTATTCTTTCTTTTGTATTTGCAGGAAAGTTAGATGGTGTCCGTGAAGGTACCGTCATTGCAGCTTTACTTGTTGGATTTATTGCACGTTTATTTGGACGTTTCTTATCTTTTGTGGAACCAATGTTATTCCCAGGAACACAAGATGCAGTCGATTCAGAAACTACAGAAGACTCTGCCGATATTCCTACGGTTATTGCAATCGCACGCGAATATGGAAGCGGTGGACATGATCTTGGAGAAGCACTTGCGAAACGTCTTGGATTTGATTTCTACGACAACGAGATCATTCAGATGGCTGCCGGGTCTACTGGTTATGATCCTGAATTTATTAAGAATAATGATGAACAGATGCGCAGTTCCCTGCTTTATGACTTAGTCAATCAGGTATATTCTCATGCGCCACAAAACCCAGCTCCAAAAGATAATATCTTTGCTGCAGAATCTAAAGTCATTCATGATCTTGCTTCTAAAGGAAATTGTGTTGTGATCGGTCGTTGTGCAGATTATATCCTACGAAACCGCCCTCATTGTATGAGAATCTTTTTACATGCACCTGCTGAGTATCGTGTGAAGCGAATTATGAGAACTGAAAACTTATCTCATGATGCGGCACTTACAAAAGCGATTCAGATGAACCGCAAGCGTTCTGATAACTATCATTATTATACACACCAGCCTTGGGGATTATCCAGAAACTATCATCTGACACTGGATACTTCACTTGGAGATGATTTTGTACTTGACAGCATTTGTGAGGGATTGAAACATATTCAGTAATTTTATTATGATTGTAAAAAGGATAGATGTCTTGAATCTATGACATCTATCCTTTTTCATTTGAAACTTTCTTTTGGAAACTGAAATATAAAACTTGTTCCTTCTCCTTTTTTGCTTTCTACACGGATTTGTCCGTCATGAACTGCTACGATAAAGCGAACCATCGAAAGCCCAAGTCCAGTTCCTCCATTTTCTCTGGAGCGGCTTTTATCGACTCGATAAAAACGGTCCCATATCTTAGAAAGATGTTCTTGATCTATTCCAATCCCATCATCCTTTACTTTCCCTATGACCAAATCTTCTTGCTCTTTCCATAGAATATCAATATGACCATATTCTTTTCCATAGCTGATCGCATTCTGAATAAGATTCATCATCATTCGTAATAATAACGTATGATTTCCCATCATCTTTATATCTAAATCGCTGGAAACAGATATTTGAATCTTCTTTTTATCTGCCTGTTCTCGCAATTCTTCTACGACAACTTCTGTCAATAGTCCTAAATCCACTTCTTCCATATCATAAGATTCGTTCATCTCGCCTCTTGCGATCATTAGCATCTCATTCATCAATTTTGACATACGCTTTGCCTGTCTTAAAATGATTCTGATCTCTTCTTTTTCTTCCTCTTTGAATGTTGGATCTTCTATAAAATATTCGCATTGAGAAATAATCACGGTCACTGGCGTTCGAAGTTCATGTGATACATCTGCGGTAAATTGTTTTTCTTTTTCAAAAGAAGCTTCCAGCCTTTCAAACATTTCATTGAATTTCTGTGATAGTTCATATAATTCATCTCTTGCTTTTGGCAAAGATAATCTTCTTGTAAGATCCTTTCCATTGCTGATATTTTCCGCTTGATCGCAAATAAGATCAACTTGTTTTAATGCACGCTTGAGCATCAAATATCCTGTCATTCCGATCAATAAAATCAATAATGGATATAAAATGATCATCATCTTCTGGGATGTTTTCATAAATACTTCGACTGCATGAATGGATGTGATTCCTCTGATCCAGATTGCTTTGTTCTTTCCATAAGTGTATACACTATCATAAATCATCCATTTACTGTTTCTCGATGTTATGACCCTTGGTGTATGCGACTTTAAGATTGTTTGTTTCGGAAATTTCTCTGGCATTGTACCATATAATAATTTTCCATTGTCATCATAGACGCAAAACATAACTCCATCTTGATAAAACTTTGTATCTTCTGATAAATAATAAGTTCCATCTTGAAATTGAAAGTTTGCAGAAAAACCTGTCACTGCTGCACTGACTTCTTCTTCCGTCGCTGAAATCCCGACTTTATCGACAAAGTAAAACATAAAGGCAATAACCATTCCTAAAATCAGTGCAATGATCCCTGTATACCATAATGTGACCTTTTTCTTGATCGTCATCTGCT
>CAJMOO010000109.1 GCA_905215045.1 uncultured bacterium
CTGAAATTCCTTTTTCTGGATTCAGTCTTAAATCTAATGGTCCTTCAAATTTATAGGAAAATCCTCTTTCTGGATTATCAATCTGCATGGAAGATACGCCAAGATCGGCTAAAATAAAATCGAACGGTCCGACTTCTTCGGCTACCTGATCAATATTGGCAAAATTAATATGCTTGATCGTTAAGATATCTTCTCCAAACCCTGCGTCATGCAGACGTTTCTCTGTCTTTACAGATTCAATCGGGTCTACATCTAATGCGTAGATATGACCTTTGCCCTGTAACTTTTCTAACATTCTTCTTGTATGTCCGCCGTATCCTAAGGTTGCATCTAATCCTTTTTGTCCTGGCTGAATGTCGAAGAACTCAAGAATTTCTTTGACACAGATGGAAATATGCATTCCTGCCGGTGTGCTTCCTTTGCTGATGACTTTTTGAATCGTATCTCCATATTTTTCTGGGTTTAATTCTTTGTATTTTTCTTCAAATCTTCTTGGATGAGTTCCTTTGTATCTGACTCTTCGTTTGTGTTTCTTTTCTGGCTGTTGCTGTTCCATTATTTTATCCCTTTCTTTGTCATAATTCGTTAATCTAAGATCAAGACATTTTTTCCTTCAAATGCAAATCCGTAGGATCTAATATTATTTTCACTGATTCCTACTTCAATTAACTCTTCTTTGTATTTCTTTTCTTTGATTTGTTCCAATGCGTTTTGTGCTGTTTCTTCTAAAGATTTTTCTTTTCTTGGACTGATCACTTTAAATTCCATAATAATTGCTTTGTCTCTGATATTTCTAGGCCTTAGCATAACATCATATCTTCCAAAACCACTTTCACGGTTAGATTTTATTTCATATCGATCCATTAATTCTACCAAAAGACCGAGAACAAATCCATGATAAAACCGTTCAGGTTCCAATATCTGTGATGATTTCTTTCCTACATCAAAATAGCTGAAAATACGCATTGATATCCGGTTCATGTAAGCATTCATTGCCTCTATATCATCATCTAACATGGCTTTGATAAATGCATTATAATCCCCTCCTGTCTTTGAAAACCAGTTCTTTACCATATGTGCAAACATCACTTGTACTTCAAAGTTCGTTAATTTCAAACGATATAGCTGCTTCCAGCTTAAGTAACCAGATTCATCTTTTATTTTTTCTTCTACTTTCAGATAACCACTCGCAAGCAGAAGACTCCAGATCGCTGTTTCCTCTAAATCCAGCTGATCATATACAATCTGTTCATCTAATTCTGTAACAATTTCTTTCCCGCCTAATAACAATTCAAAAGATTCTTTTACCTGTGTATTTCCTTCACGAATCAGCTTCCCAATCAATGAATTACTGCTTGTATTTGCCCAATATGGCCCAACTTCTTTTTTATCCAGATAGTTAATAATAGACCATGGATTATAAATATCTTTCGCCTCTCCAAAACAAAATCCATCATACCAGCGTTTTACTTCTTCTTTTTTATCTTCTAATTCATATTCGCTAAGAGCCTTTGTAACTTCTTCCTGTGTAAATCCAAACTTATCTTCGTATTTCTTTGAAGTTGTTGTCACAACTTCCAGATTATTAAGATCTGAAAAGATGGATTCTTTACTGACCCTTGTGATTCCTGTCATGACTGCTCTTTCCAGATATGGATTTGTTTTAAATGTGGAATTCAACAGAGATCTTAAGACTCCCATCAAATCCGGCCAGAATCCGCCTACATAAGCTTCTTGAATTGGTGTGTCATATTCATCTAATAAAATGATCGTTTTCTTTCCATAATAGCGGCTTAGATAATCTGACATCTTTCGAATAGCATCAGAAATCATGCTGTCATTCATTTTTGTTGAAATTTGTTTGTACTCTTCCTTTTCATTGTCCGTCAGCAGATCTGTATGAAGAAGAAAAATATTTTTATTATAAAGTTCTTGTATGATGCGGCAAATGCTTTCTCTTGCCTGCTCATATGTGTTTTCTTTTACATTTGCAAAGCTTAGAAAGATTACGGGGTATCTTCCTTGAATTTCCCGGTATTCTTTATATTTCCAAATATTTAATCCTTCGAATAATTCATCTCTTTTGGCATATTCGATTGAGAAAAATTTCTCTAACATACTCATATTCAATGTTTTTCCAAAACGTCTGGGACGTGTGATCAGCGTAACTGCGTCATCAGATTCCCACCATTCTTTGATGAATTCGGTTTTATCAATATAAAAATTGTTTTTTATTCGGACGGTTTCAAAATCTTGATGTCCGATTCCGACAACTCTTGCCATGCTGATCTCTCCTTTTGTCATTCTTACACTTCATTATTATGAATCATACAAAAACCTATACTGTAACTTCCGCATTCTGCTTAATCTGATCAATCACTGTCATGATCCTCATTGCGATATCCATATCATTTTCAAAAATCTGTCCGATACTTCCAACGCTTCGAAATGGCTCGTCCATCATGACTTTTCGATCTTCTATCATTCCATTGACAGAAATATAATCAACGATCAATCGCACAAAGCGAATCTGATTGGCATTTAATTTCTCCTCATTTAAAAATTCATTAAACGCTTCATTTGCTGCTTGTCGATCCATTCCTGTAATCTTTCTTACAAGAATTCCAACTGGTGTGTCCCCATATTCTTTTGTATAATCTTCTTTTGATCCTAGCTCCTGCCAGAGAATTCTCTCAAGTTCCTGCATATCGCCTTTTTGTAAAGGCTGGTTATTGCGTAATTTGTGCACCACCATGTTATCCTGATGCTCTTTCAAATAGAATTCCACTTTTTTGCGATAATTTTCTAATCGATTTCCCATCTCAATTGGTGTGTTTTCCTGATATTCTATGATCTGATCTGCAAAATCTGTGTAAACGATTCTCTGTGTCTTTTTCGGCAAAAACTGGATTAAATCTCTAAGAGCTTCCCTGACTGCATCCATTTCCAGAATAAATGCTTTTTCCCAGAATTCATTTGTCTGTACTTTATCTAAAATATATTTTTGCTCTTTAATCTGTGGTACAGAATCCTGCATTAAAGATAACTTCTCCGCAATACCAACGACTGCTCCAATATTTTTTGATGGATTCTTCTGTTCCAACATTGCAAGTTCGATACTATACATCAGATAATCAAATCTTCGTGCCAGTTCATTTTCCTTCTCTGCCTCTATGATCGGTGCGATATGTTTCTTCAGGTCAGCCATTGCTTCTGTCTCAAGAATATCCCATGATTTCTGATCTCGGTATCGAAGAACATATTTCAAATGATGTTTTACAACAAAACTTTGGTCATTAAGATCACTTACTGCTTGTATTAATTCTTGCACTAATGTATTTCGATATTCTCTAAAATCTTCCTCTTTTTGATATTCTGTATCTTGTAATTCTCTTGCAATCCTTGCTTTACATAAAAAGATTTTTTCTGATAACGTTTCTATAAAACCACTGTCTTTTCCATGCGGATTCACTCTGAAATATTCGAAATTATTGCAATAATCAAAAATCAAAAACTTTTCTTTGTCCATTCCAGGACCTAGCAAATCTTTGCAAAGTCTTGTTCCTCTTCCGATCATCTGACAAAATTTTGCATAACTTCTGACCTTCTTAAAAAATACAAGATTTAAAATCTCTGGAACATCAATTCCTGTGTCCAACATGTCTACAGATACTGCAATCTGCGGCATCTTATCCTTTTCTTCAAATTGTTCAATTAAATGTTCGGACTCTTTGATGCTGTAATCAATCTGTTTGATGAAATGACTTCCCTTTTCTGGGAAAAGTTTCTGAAAACGTTCTACAATTGCCTTTGCATGTTTGCTGTTTCTCGCAAAAATAATTGTCTTTCCCAGTTTATCTCCACCTTCTACTTTTAATCCTTCCCTCATGAGATTAGTTAATACAAGATCTATCGTGTCTTTATTAAACAGCCAGCGATTCACTGCCGTATTTGGAATATCTTTCTCCACATTCTCATCATCATCAAATTCATCGTCAAATGCTTCTTTTTCCTCTTCCGATAACTGATCATAGTGGATTCCCTCTTCCATGATCTTTGTCTTATACTCTCTCGTCCGGTAATCGACCAGATATCCTTCTTTTACCGCCTCATCAAGTTCATACGCATACGTTGGAACACCTCGCTCGAGATCAAAGATCGTATAAGTGTTTTTATCAATCTCATCTTTTGGTGTTGCCGTCATTCCTAATAAAACTGCATCAAAATAGTGAAAAATTTCCTGATATTTTTTATAAATGCTTCGATGACTTTCATCTACAATGATCAGATCAAAATGTGCTGGTGTAAATAATTTTTTCCCATCTTTTTTCTTTGTTTCATCAATCGCATTTAACATCGTTGGATATGTTGAAAATATCATTCTGCTGCTTTCTGGATCTTCTTTATTTTCAAGCAGGTTGCATACTGTCAGGTCTGGAAGGAGATTACTGTAACTCTTCTTTGCCTGAGAAACTAACGCTTTACGGTCCGCTAAGAATAAAATATTCTTAACATAATTATGTCTGCGAAGTACATCTACCAGACTAATACTAACCCTTGTCTTTCCTGATCCTGTTGCCTGCACTAATAGTAGCTTCCTGTGATGATTCATGATTGATTCACATAAAACCGTCACGGCTTCTTTCTGATATGGGCGATTTGTAATCTTATCTTGAATCTCTAAATGAATCAGTGGCTTCCTGCTCGTTCTTTGATCTACCATTCGCTGCAGATCTTCTTTTGAGAAAATTCCTGAAACAACCCTCTGTGGATCATCCTGTGCATCATCAATGATCTGCATTTCAAAACCATTTGTGATAAAAATGATTGGTCTTTGCTGGTATTGATTTTCCAGACAATCCGCATATAATTTTGCCTGATGGCTTCCTTTCATCGGATCTGCACTGCTTCGTTTTGCTTCAATGACTGCCAGTGGTTTCCCATTGTTGCCATATAGAACATAATCTGCATATCCTTTTCCACTGCTGTTTGGCATTCCCATAACTGGTACTTCGATAAGGCAATCCTTGCCAATCGTCCATCCAGCTTCCGCCAGATCAAGGTCGATGTATTTTCTTCTTGTCTCTGCTTCTGTATCTTTATCCACTTCATAACTTCGTCCAGTCTCATTTTCCTCACGAAGTTTGGTCATTTGTGCTCTTAGTTTCTCATTTTCCTTTATTGCTTCTTCTAATTTCTGATCTTTTCCGCTTAGTTCTTTTTGAAGATTTTCTAACTCTTCCTGTGTCTTTTTCTCTTTTCCTGCATCTGGCAGCAGACTCATATCGTAATGGCGGTTTACATAGTTCTCCCCATAACAGTAGTCTATCCATTTGCAAAACTGAAAAACACAGCGTAAAGACAGTACAGCCGCATCATATTTTACATTGGTATTTGTGTGTACCGCAACATTTCCAAGCTTGATCGTATATTTTAGCATATCAAATAATTTTGGTTGAATCAGCTTACGGAAAGAATATTCATGAATCAGGCTGGA
>CAJMOO010000110.1 GCA_905215045.1 uncultured bacterium
TCTAATGCTGCTCTTCCGATCGTTTATTTATTTTTTATCATATACCTAAAGTCTATAGAGTGGACAATTCACAAGATTGAAAATTTAAGTGGGTGTGTATGGAGAACAGCATTGGTTGTAAAATAGGAAATTTTCAGACAGAAAGTAATGTTATTATGCTTCATAAACATTCCAACAAATCAAAATTGTATAAAAAAAGAAGCATCAAATATTCTTGACAGTATTACTAGGAAATGATATTATACGAATAATTCCTACTGGAAAACTATGAAAAAGAAAAACTATAAGAGAGGATGTGTAACAAAATGAGCATTAACACAGCAGATTTTGCCGCACTAGCAGTTACAGTTGTTTTGTTTGCGGTTATCTATTATTTGGATTATAAGAAAGGCGTAGACTTCGGACTTTTAACATTATTAGGAACAGTTTTTGGAATCGCAGTTGGTCTGGGATTTGGAAATCATTTTACATATGTTGAGATTTTCGGACGGATCTATACCAATGTATTGACAGCACTTGTTGTACCAATGCTGTTATTTAGTATCATCGCAAGTATCACAAATCTAAGCGAATCCATTCATTTAAAGAAAATCGGTGGAAAGTCAATCTTTTATCTGATCTTAAATACAGCGATCGCAAGTACGATTACAGTGATCGCAGCAGTCATCTTAAAAGTCGGTGATGGATTTGCTTACAAAGTAGCTGATGGATATCAGAAAGTTGAAGTTCCATCTGTTGTTGATACGATCGTAAACTTATTCCCAAGCAACTTCGCAACAAACTGGAGTGAAGGACAGATCATTCCGATCGTCGTATTTGCAATCATCATTGCATTATCTTACAATGCAATTTCCAAAGAAAATGAATCCGTAAAACCATTTAAAGCATTTATTGATGCAGGGAATCAGGTGATCGGACAGGCAATTGACTGGATCATTGGATTTACACCATATGCAGCATTATCTTTCTTGGCAAGAGCCGTTGGAAGAAGCAGTGTCACGGAATTGCTGCCATTATTAAGTACATTAGTATTATCTTATATCTTATGTGCAGTTCAGGCATTTGGAGTAGAAGGATTATTAATTAAATTTGTAGCAAAATTAAGTCCTGTTAAATTCTTTAAAGGAATCGCACCAGCTCAGTATGTAGCATTTACGACACAGAGCAGTGTTGGTACGATCCCGGTTACATTAAGACAGTTAAAAGAAGCACTTGGAGTTGATGGAGATGTAGCATCATTTACGGCAGGTCTTGGAGCCAATGTTGGAATGCCAGCATGTGCAGGAATCTGGCCAGCATTAACAGCGGTATTTAGTGTTCATATGTTAGGATATCATTACGGAATTGCACAGTATGCATTTCTGATCCTGATCACATTAGTAGTATCTGTTGGAACAGTCGGGGTTCCAGGAACAGCGACGATCACATCAACAGCTGTATTTGCAGCACTTGGCTTACCAATCGAATTAGTTGTCGTATTTGCACCAATCTCAACGATCGTTGACATGGCAAGAACAATGACAAATGTAACAGGAGCAGCAACAGCAGCCGTTATCACAGCAGCAACTGAAGGTCTGGTTGATGAAGAAGTTTACAATTCAGATCAGGCAAAACATGTTGCAGTAAACAACTAGGATAGAAGAAATTCTATATATAATCACTGTATGAAAAGACACTTGATCGTAACGTATATTTTATGTATGTTATGAGCAGGTGTTTTTTCATTTCATGTAATTAATATAAGTTGAGGCGGCTAAAATTTCGTGCTATCATAATCAATATAGA
This sequence comes from uncultured bacterium, assembly GCA_905215045.1. The sequence continues at coordinate 1,786 of CAJMOO010000110.1, forward strand.
TAAGAGCACGAAGTTTTTTCATATTATAGAAAATTGATTCAAGGAGGTGATCGTATGGGAAATTATCTAAATCCAGGGAATGAAAAGTTCAGAAGAATGATTCAGTCTGAAATTTATGTAGATAAGACAGGGATGATAAAATATACGAATTCCGTACTAGATACAGCACAAAACTATGTCTGTGTCAGCCGTCCAAGAAGATTTGGGAAGTCAATGGCTGCGAATATGCTGACAGCTTATTACAGCCGCGGTTGTAATTCAAAAGAATTATTTGGAAAGTTTGAAATTGCAAAAGATAAAGATTTTGAAAAATATCTGAATCAATATAATACCATATTCTTAAATATGCAGGAATTTCTAAGTCGAAGTCATAATGTAGAAGAATTGATCGATCGTGTGAAGAAGCTTGTGATCAGAGATTTGAAAATGGAATATCCAGAAGTTGATTATTTTGACGATACAGATTTGATTGAGTGTATGCAGGATATTTATGCACAAATGCAGTACCCATTTGTTGTGATCATTGATGAATGGGATTGCATTTTTAGGGAATATAAACAAGATAAAGAAGCACAGGAAAAATATTTAGATTTTCTACGGGACTTATTAAAAGATAAGGCATGTATTTATCTATCTTACATGACAGGAATTTTACCGATTAAGAAATATGGAACACATTCGGCACTGAATATGTTTGATGAATTTTCCATGATCGCCCCGGGACCTTTAGCATGTTATGTCGGGTTTACAGAACAAGAAGTCAAAAAGCTCTGTGAACAATACGGAATGGATATGGAAGAAGTTAAGAACTGGTATGATGGATATTCATTTGATGGAGTACTGTCTGTGTATAGTCCAAGATCGGTTGTAAATAGTATGAGATTTCGAAAGATATCAAATTACTGGAATCAGACAGAGACTTTTGAAGCATTACAGATGTATATTGATATGAATTTTGAGCATCTAAAAGATGATGTTTTAAGTATGATCGCTGGAGAAAGCGTGGCGGTGAATACCGAAAGTTTTACGAATGATATGGCAACGTTTCGTACAGAAGATGATGTACTGACATTATTGATCCATCTTGGATATCTTGCATATGATGATAAAACAAAAACAGTCAAGATACCAAATAGTGAAATTCGGGCAGAATATGTAAATACAGTTTCAGTATCAGACTGGGGATCTGTTTCAAAAGCACTAAAAGATTCTGCAGATACATTAAATGCAATCTGGCAAGGCAGAGAAGAACAGGTATCGAAAGCCATTGAACAGGCACATTTTGAGACATCACATATCCAGTATAATGATGAAAATGCATTGAGTTATACGATTTCACTCGCATTATATGCAGCAAGGAATTTTTATACCATTCACAGAGAACTGGCAGGTGGAAAAGGATTTGCAGATTTGGTCTTTATTCCGAAAAAACAATTTGCAGAGAAACCGGCATTGGTAGTTGAATTAAAATGGGATCAGAGCGCAGAAGGTGCGATCAAGCAGATCAAAGATAAGAAGTATTTTGAAAGTTTGGAAGAATATCAGGATAATCTGTTGTTGATTGGTATTAATTATGATAAGAAAACAAAAGAACACGTGTGTAAAATAGAGAAATATTAAAAACAGGTAAAAGGAATTGGAGAGGTATAAAATATGGGCAGATTTGTTAATCCAGATAATAGTGCGTTTCAAGCAGCACTAAATTCCAGAATTTATGTAGATAAAACAGGATTGATCGCATGTATGAATGAAGTTCTGGATTCTACAGATGCGTATATTTGTAATAGCCGCCCAAGGCGTTTTGGAAAATCATATGCAGCGAATATGCTTGCGGCATATTACAGCAAAGGAGCCGAATCAGAAAAGATGTTTTCTGATCTTGAGATAGGACAATCAGAAGATTTTAAGAAACATTTGAATAAATATGATGTGATTCATATTGATGTACAATGGTTTTTGATAAACTGCGAAGATGCGGATAATGTTGTGCCATATATCACAAGAGTTGTGCTGGATGAATTGCGTGAAGTTTATCCAGAGATTTTACGTCAAGAAGTGGTATCTTTGCCAGATGCTCTTTCTCTGGTTAAGGATAAGACAGGACAGAAATTTATCATTATCATTGATGAATGGGATGTGCTGATTAGAGATGAATCAGCAAATAAAAAAGTGCAGGACGAATATATCCGATTCCTAAGAGGTATGTTTAAGGGAACAGAACCAACAAAATATATTCAACTTGCATATCTTACAGGCATCTTGCCGATCAAGAAAGAAAAAACACAATCAGCACTTAACAATTTCCGGGAATATTCAATGCTTAGTGCAGGATGCTTGGCTTCTTATATTGGTTTTACAGAAGATGAAGTAAAAGAACTTTGTAAAACATATAAAAAAGATTTTACAGAGGTAAAACGTTGGTATGATGGATATCAGTTAGGAAAATATCATGTCTATAATCCCAATGCAGTTGTAAACTTGATGGTGGATGGAAACTTCCAAAGTTATTGGTCAGGAACAGCTTCTTATGATTCGATTGTTCCATTGATCAATATGGATTTTGATGGATTGAAGATCGCAATTATTGAAATGGTGTCGGGAGCATCTGTCGAAGTAGATGTTGGTTCATTCCAAAATGACGTTGAGAATATTGTAAATAAAGATGACGTTTTAACATATTTGATTCATATGGGATACTTAGCATATTCAAGTGTTAATAGGATAGCATTTGTACCGAATGAAGAGATAAGACAAGAACTGATTCGTGCAACAAAAAGAAAAGAATGGAATGAAATGCTGAAATTTCAGCAAGAATCAGAGGATCTTCTGGATGCAACTTTGGATATGGATGGAGAAACAGTTGCAGCTCAGATTGAGAAGATCCATGAGGAATATGTTTCAGCAATTCAATATAATAACGAAAATTCACTCAGTAGTGTATTGGCATTAGCTTATTTGAGTGCAATGCAGTATTATTTTAAACCGGTCAGGGAATTTCCTACAGGACGTGGTTTTGCAGATTTTGTGTTCATTCCAAAACCGGAATACAGGAATGATTATCCGGCACTTGTTGTGGAATTGAAGTGGAATAAAAGTGCTGTTAGTGCATTGCAACAGATTAAGGATAAAAAATATCCAGATTCTATTCAAAATTATGCAGGTAATGTTTTGCTTGTGGGAATTAATTATAGTAAAAAAGAAAAGAAGCATGAATGTGTGATTGAAGAATACTTGAAAAAATAAGAAACAATAAAATCCATGAGAACAACAAACCAAAAAATCGTGTTCTCATGGATTTTATATTTTACAGATATTTTTACGAAATCCCAGAGGCAGAAGCGACCCGCCGCAGGCGGAGAATCCTGTAAAGCAGGATCCTTTCTTGAAATCATATTATGCTCCTTTTTTCTTTATACAATCTTAATACAAGAGAACATATCCTTACACTATCTTT
>CAJMOO010000111.1 GCA_905215045.1 uncultured bacterium
TCTTACGAAAAACACCTTGTTCAGTATTCTGCATATGCTTATGTTGTTCTTCCGAAATATATACTTTCAAATATTCCATATATTCTTCCAGATCAACGGATTCAATCTTATCAAGATCACTCACTTTAAAATCCAGTACAGAGTAATTACGGTAAGTAGGATTTTCATCGATCAGAAAATGAAAGAACACTCTCAGATCATAAGCATAAGCAATTCGAGTTCTTACTTGTGTGGTAGAATCAATTGCACGGAAAAATTCTTTCGCAAAAGGTGGAAGTGTTTTAATAAGTTCGCGTAATTTGATCGTCTGTCTTGCAGTCAGATCGTCATAATATGGTAATGATTTCATAAATTCACCTGTTTCTTATTTGTTTTTTTCCTTTATCTGCTATTGATGAGCACATAAAGGAAAAGTAATATATGACTTATTCTATCAATTTTTCACAAAGCTTGCAAACTTTCCCCTTCTATGTATAATGATAGTTAGTTAAATCTAACTAGAATAAAAATAAAAAGAAAGGAACATTTCGTGTATGATGCAATTTTTTAAATCATCAACAAAAGAAGCGATGAATTTCCTAAGATATGTCGGACCAGGTTTACTAGTCACCGTAGGTTTTATAGATCCAGGAAACTGGGCAAGTAATATTGCAGCAGGTTCCGGTTATGGATATACGTTATTATGGATGGTCACGTTATCAACGATCATGCTGATCATCTTACAGCACAATGCTGCCCATCTAGGAATCGTCACAGGAAAATGTTTATCAGAAGCAACAAGTCTGTATGTCAATAAAGGGCTTAAGAACATCATTTTATTAACCGCAGTCGCAGCATCGATCGCAACCGCAATAGCGGAACTTTTAGGTGGCGCAATGGCATTAGAAATGTTGTTCCATATTCCAGTAAAGATTGGTACATTTATCATTTTAGGAATCGTACTGATCTGTCAGTTTACGAATGCTTATAGCAGAATAGAGAAACTTATCATTTTGTTTGTATCACTGATCGGATTTTCTTTTCTGTTTGAAATCTGTATTGCAGATATTGAATGGAAACAGGCACTGATCGGATGGGTAAAGCCAGAAGTCCCAAAAGGTTCACTTCCAGTTGTCATGAGTGTTCTAGGAGCAGTCGTGATGCCGCATAATCTGTTTTTACATTCAGAGATCATTCAGAGCAGAGAATGGAATCTAAAAAATGAAAATATGATAGAACAGCAGTTAAAATACGAGTTTAAAGATACCTTATTTTCCATGATCATAGGATGGGCAATCAACAGTGCAATGATCTTAATGGCAGCAGCTACCCTGTATCAGGGAAATGGTCATTCCATCGATGATATTCATTTGGCAGGTTCTATGTTAACACCTCTCCTTGGAAATGCAGCATCAATTATTTTCGCGCTAGCCTTATTGCTGGCAGGAATCTCATCAAGTATTACAGCAGGAATGGCTGGTGGAACGATTTTTTCTGGGATTTTTAGTCAGCCATATGATATTCATCATAAAGATACGAAACTTGGTGTTCTTATTACAATGATACCTGCAGCTATGATCATTTTATTCATAAAATCCCCATTTGATGGACTGATCTATTCCCAGATGTTTTTAGCGATACAGCTTCCAATTACGATCTTTACGCAGATTTACCTGACATCTTCAAAGAAAGTGATGGGAAAATATGCAAACTCTAAACGATTGAAGATGACACTTTTTACAATTGCAGTGATTGTAACATTTCTAAATATATGTCTGTTCGTGACTGGATTTTAAATACAAAAAATGAGATAATAAAAGTCACAAAAATAAATGACAGGAGATAATCAAGATGAAAATTGCAATGGCACAGATGCAAATGAGTGATGATATCAACCACAATTTAGAAACTTCCCTAAAATACTGTGATCGGGCAAAAGACAGTGATCTTTTATTTTTCCCAGAAATCCAACTGTCCCCATTTTTTCCGAAGTACGAAAAAAGAGATGCTGCAAAATATTGTATGACAAGTCATAGTAAAGAGATACAATTATTGAAAGAAAAAGCAAAACAACATCAGTATTATTTATCTCCGAATGTTTACTTCGAAGAAAATCAAAAACGTTATGATACTTCTTTATGGATCAATCCAAAAGGAGAACTTGAAGGCCGTTCTAAGATGGTACATATTGCACAGGCACAAAATTTTTATGAGCAGGATTACTACACACCATCCGAAGAAGGATTTCAGGTTTTTGATACTTCGTTTGGCAAGATCGGAATTGTGATCTGTTATGACAGACACCTTCCGGAAAGTATTCGAACGACAACTTTAAAAGGAGCTGACCTGATCATTATTCCAACTGCAAATACAAAAGATGAACCAATGGAGATGTTTGAATGGGAAATCCGTGTACAGGCAATGCAAAATCAGGTGTTTATCGCGATGTGTAACCGTGTTGGAAAAGAAGATCATATGGATTTTGCAGGAGAATCACTACTTGTTGGTCCAGATGGAGATGTCATCTTTAAAGCAGATGACAGGCAGCAGCTTATTGAATGTGAGATTGATCTTAGTCAGGCAGAGAAATTAAGGGAAAGCAAGCCATATTTTTCAACCAGAAGACCGGAATGTTATTTATAACAGAATATAGATTTCCAAGATGATTCGTGAGATAATAAAGATAAAAAAGAAAGGAGCATCTTATGGAGATTAAATATTTATCGATCAAAAATTTTAAATCAATCCGGCATATGGAAATATCAGATATCCAGAATGCTCTGATTCTTGTTGGAAAGAATAATACAGGAAAGTCATCAATTCTTCATGCCTTGCGTGCAGTCGAAGGATCTTATGAAATCTCATTGGATGATTTTAATGAGACAATGCAAAATATAGAGATTGGATTTATATTATCCATTACAGAAGAAGATCTTCATATTTTTCATAAAAATGGTATGGTAAGCCAGTATAAGAAATATGATCTTTGGAAAAAAGATTTTGAATCGAAACTTCCATCTTACAAAAACGAAGAAATTACGTTTACTTTTATTGCAAATAAAGAAGGAAAACAAAGATTTTATGATGGAATAAAGAAACATAATAAATATATCCGAGAGATTTTTCCAACAATTTATTTTATTGGAACGAACCGTAATTTAAAACAGATTCAGGATGATCTTTTTATGCTACAGGAAGACAGTCTGCTTAAGATCATGCGCACAAACTGTTGTATGTTTGATCCTGTGAAACCATGTACTCATTGTTTTCAGTGTATCGGTCTGATCGATCAGAAGAGTCCAAAAGAGCTGAATGCATTTGAGGCTGCAAAGTTATTTGAATATAAATTGTACGAGATGAACATTGACCAGTTTGAGAAACGTATTAATGAAAGCTTCCATAAGAACGGCGGATTTGAGGATATCATTTTCTCTATGAATTACGATGTTGACCAGATGCTTCAAGTTAATGCAGAGGCTTATAACAAAGAACGCGATATTTCAATTTCTGTGGAACGATTGGGGCGTGGAATGAAAAGTATTTATATGCTTTCGCTTCTGGAAGCTTATGTAATGGATGAGAATAGTCTTTCATCGATCATCCTGGTAGAGGAACCAGAGATGTTTTTGCATCCACAACTGCAAAAGACAGCCAGTGAGATCCTTTATCGTCTGGCACAGAAGAATCAGGTGATCTTTACAACACATTCTCCACACTTATTAGCCAATTTTAGCAGTAGACAATTATGTCAGATCATATTGGATGAAGATTCATATTCTGTTGCAAAGAAGAAAACGAACATTAGTTCGGTACTGGACGATCTTGGATATAATGCTTCCGATCTTATGAATGTTGATTTTGTTTTTATCGTAGAAGGAAAACAAGATAAATACCGTTTGCCATTGTTATTAAATCATTATTATTCTGAGATTTATGATGAAGACGGCAGATTAAATCGTGTAGCGATCCTTACAACGAACAGTTGTACGAATATTAAGACGTATGCAAATTTAAAATATATGAACCAGCTTTATATGAAAGATCGGTTCTTGATGATTCGCGATAGTGATGGGAAAGATCGAGATATGCTTGGCAGACAGCTTTGTAAGTATTATGATGAAAGAAATCTTATCGATGTTGATCATTTACCAAAAGTGACGAGAAAGAATGTATTGATCTTAAAATATTATTCCTTCGAAAATTATTTTTTAAATCCACAGATCATGACACGGCTTGGAATCGTAGAATCTGAAGATGCCTTTTATGAGACTTTATATGATAAATGGAGAGAATATCTGCATAGGATTAAAAGCGGAATTCATTTAACACAGATCATGGGGCGTGATTTTACATCCCCACAGGATATGAAAGAACATATGGAAGAGATTAAAATCTACATGAGAGGTCATAATCTGTTTGATATTTTTTATGGAAGATATAAGAAAGAAGAAAAAGAATTATTAAAGAAATATATTGAGATCGCACCAAGAGAGGAGTTTTCCGATATCCTTGATGCAGCGGATTCGTTTATCTATTTTCAGAGTAAGACAAAGAAAAAAGATAATGAAAATGAGACAAAATAAAAAAGAAAGTATGGGATAAATAACATGACAAAAAAACATACAATATTAACAGCGATCAATTCGAAATACATTCACTCGAACCTTGCAGTTTACTGCCTTCGTGCCTACGCAAAGCCATATATCGATGAAGTCGAGATTGCAGAATATACGATCAATCAGCAGGTGGATGATATCCTGATGAGTCTATATCAGAAACATCCGGATATTCTTTGTTTTTCCTGCTATATATGGAATATTGAATACACAGAACGTGTGATCAGGGAAATTCATAAACTGCTGCCGGATGTTCCAATCTGGCTTGGAGGTCCAGAAGTTTCTTATGATGCAAGAGAAGTGTTAAGACGTCTTCCACAGGTAACAGGTGTAATGAAAGGGGAAGGAGAAGTTACATTCCTTGAAGTGCTTGATCATTATCATGGAAAGAGAGATGATCTTGGCAAGATTCCGGGACTTACTTACAGGAATGAAGATGAAATCGTAGAGACACCATGGCGTCCGGTGATGGACTTAAGTAAAGTTCCATTTGTGTATGAACATATTGAAGATTTTGAAC
>CAJMOO010000112.1 GCA_905215045.1 uncultured bacterium
TTCTTTAGTCTTCTACACCTTTGTCTTTTAAGTAGTTGATAACATCACCAACTGTGTTTAATTCTGCAAGATCATCAGATGGAATCTCAACATCATATTCTTCTTCTAATGCCATAACTAATTCAAATAAATCTAATGAATCAGCATCCAGATCTTCTTTAAAAGATGCTTCTAAAGTAACTTCATCTTCGCTTACACCTAACTGATCTGCAATGATCTCTTTCATCTTCTCTAACATAATGATTCTCCTTCACACTCTAATTAGTTTGATTCTCAAAGTATACATTCTTCAACTGTCTTCTGTCAAGTTTTCTTGTAAATTTACTTTTATATTATACGAAACTATACGTGATTATGCAAGCCTATCCTTGCCATTCTATGCATCTTTTATGAAACATTTTCATATTATTCTGTATACTATATACTCCATAAAACACTTCACAAAATTACCACATTTTTAACACAAACTGTTCAGACTTTTATCACAGTTTGATTTGTTTTTCTTCATATAATGATGAGAGTTATCGCAAAAAGGAGGACAATATTTTGATAGAAGTAAAACATCTTACCAAAAAATATGGCACACATCTCGCCGTAGATGATCTGTCATTTACCATTGAAAAAGGGCGAATCTATGGATTTTTGGGTCCAAATGGAGCCGGTAAATCTACAACTATGAATATTATGACTGGATATATCGGTGCGTCGAGTGGAGAGGTTATCATCAATGGTCACAATATTCTGGAAGAACCTGAGAAAGCAAAAAAATGTATCGGATATCTTCCAGAGATCCCACCTTTATATCTTGATATGACAGTATCTGAATATCTGTATTTTGCTGCTGAATTAAAAAAAATTCCGAAAGCTGACCGCAATGCACAGGTTATAAAAGTTATGGAATTGATCAAACTTGTTGATATGAAAGACCGATTGATCAAAAACCTTTCCAAAGGTTATCGCCAGAGAACAGGTCTTGCCGCTGCAATTCTTGATTTCCCGGATATTATCATCTTGGATGAACCGACCGTTGGTCTCGATCCAAAGCAGATTATCGAAATCCGTGAACTGATCCGTACACTTGCTAAGGACCATACGGTGATCTTAAGTTCTCATATTCTTGCTGAAGTTCAGGAAATCTGTGACGATATCCTAATCATTTCAAAAGGAAAATTGATCGCTGAGGGAAGCCCTGATGAATTAGAAGAATTAACACACGGAAAAGAAACCATTGAGCTTACGATCCTGGCGGATGAAACTTCCGTAAAACAGGTTCTTTCTGATTTTTCTGATATTGATGATGTCAACTGGCTTGATGTAAGTAAAGAGAGCTGCCATATCCAGATCAATACAAACAAAGATTCTCAGGAAATCTGTGCTGATCTTTCTCTTAAATTTGCACAGAAAAAAATGCCTGTGACACAGATGTTTGTAAACAAGGCTACTCTTGAAGATATTTTCCTGGAATTAACCGGAGATGTAATGGAGGTGACAAATAATGCTTGCTATCTATAAAAGGGAAGTCCGTTCCTATTTTAACTCTATGATCGGATGCGTATTTGCAGCATTCTTAACGATCATTGGAGGTGTATATTTTATGGTTTATAACCTTTATAGTGGTTATCCATTTTTTGCCTACTCTCTGGCGGGCGTTATTTTCATGTTATTGATTTCTGTGCCTGTTTTATCTATGAAATCTTTTGCTGAAGACCGAAAGAATAAAACTGACCAGTTATTATTAACTTCTCCTGTTTCACTTGTTGAGATCGTATTAGGAAAATATCTTGCAATGGTGACTGTATTTGCAATTCCATGTGTGATCTACTGTATTTTCCCACTGATCATCAAACTTCAAGGAACTGCCCATTTTCTTGTTGATTATTCATCCATTCTGGCCTTTTTCCTGCTTGGATGTGTATTTATTGCAATCGGAATGTTTTTATCATCTTTGACAGAAAGTCCTGTGATCGCAGCGATCACTACTTGTGCAGCATTGTTTTTCTTTTATCTGTTGGACAATCTGCTGCAGTATTTTCCTTCCAGTGCGATCAGTAATCTGGTCATCTGGATCATTATATTTGCTCTGATCGGTCTTCTGATCTACCATATCACAAAAAATCAGATGATCGCTGGCATTGTCACTGGCATTGGATGTATCGCTGGTATCGTTGTTTATTTTGTGAAGAAAACATTGCTTGAAAGTCTGTTTTCTGCTTTATTAGGACACCTTGTATTAACTGATATTTTTTATAATTTTTCTCAGAATTACATTTTTGATCTCGGAGGACTTCTGACTTATCTGTCATTGATCATTCTTCTGGTGTTCTTAACAGTACAGACATTTGAAAAAAGACGTTGGAGTTAGGAGGAAGTTATCGTGGATAAAATCAAAAAATTATTTCAAAGCAATGATTCGAAACGTGGATCTTATACTCTTGCTATGACATCCATCGTGATCGCGATCGTTATCATTTTTAATATGATCGTCAATCTGATCCCTGAAAATAAGCGACAGTTTGATATCAGTAGTACCAATATTTATGAAATCTCATCAAAAAGTGAAAAGATCATCAAAAAAGTTGATGATGACGTCACTTTTTATGTTCTTGCAGAAAAGGACAGCACTGATAAAAGGATCAAAACTTTCATCAATAAATATGCTTCTTTATCAAGCAAGCTTCATGTCAAATGGATCGATCCCATACTCCATCCTTCTGCATTGACAAAATACGGAACTGAAGAAAACAATATCGTCATCTCTTGTAAGAAAACCAACCGTACAACAACTGTTTCGTTTGATGATATATTAGTTTCCTCAGATTCTTACTACAGTACTTCCTCTTCTGCTTCATCATTTGATGGTGATGGGCAGCTTACAAGTGCTTTAAATTATGTAACAAGTGACAAAGAATATAAAGCTTATTATACTTCTGGCCATGGAGAATCATCCTTATCTTCCGAGGTCACAAGTCTTCTTACAAAATCAAGAATTTCCACAAGTGATCTGCTTTTAATGACTACAACATCCATTCCTGATGATTGTGATCTGCTGATCATCGATGGGGCTACAAGCGATTTTACAAAAGATGAAGTAAAACTATTATCTTCTTACCTGAAGAAAGGTGGAAAAGTTGTTACTTTACTTGCCCAGACAAATAAGAGTATGAAAAACTTATATGGTCTGTTAAAAGACTACGGTTTAACTGTTCAAAGCGGATATATTGCAGATACAGAACGTTCATATCAAGGAAATTATTATTACTTGATCCCAAATCTTTCTGTAAGCGGTGATATGGCTTCTGGAATTTCATCAAACTCTATTATGATGATCAATTCGAAAGGTATGACACAGAGTACTCCAGTTAGAGATTCTATTTCTACCGATGCATTTATGACAACATCCAGCAACGGATATGCTGTCACTGAGAAGAAACAAACACAGGGAACTTATGTCCTTGGTGCAACTTCCACAGAATCTGTCAAAGTCAAAAACAGCAAAGGAAAGAAAGTTACAAAAGAAAGTCGCCTGACTGTTTACGGAAGTAATATGCTGATCGATGAGCAGATCACAAGTTCTTTCTCATCCTTAGAAAACCTGACATTATTTACAAACTCTGTGACCGCATGTTTAAATAATGCCGATAATGTTTCTATCTCTCCAAAGAGTCTGGAAGTCAACTATAATACAATTGCTCATCCTGGACCATTCAGTATCCTTGTAGTCTTTGTAATTCCAGTTGGTCTGATCATTGGCGGATTCATTGTATGGTTTAGACGCAGACGCCGTTAGGAGGTTTTCATGAAACAGAAAAAAACATTACAGATTTTACTTCTCGTATTTGCAGGACTTATTGTCCTGTATACGGGAGTGAATTTATACCAGAAACAGCAATCTTCCAAAGAAGATTCTGATCAGACAAAGATCTCTGATTTAAAGAGTTTAACTTCCATCTCTTATAATAACAACGGAACGACTCTTTCTTTCATAAAACAGAATGGCAAATGGTATTATACAAAAAATAAAAAATATCCGATCACTCAGTCCTCTCTCGAAAGTCTTGCTTCTACATTTCAAAAAGTTGAGGCTGTCAGAGAACTTAAAAATGCAGATGCTCTATGCGACTATGGTCTTGACAAGCCAACTTATACAGTTAGTGTCAAAGACAAAACTGGAAAATCCATGACTTATTATATTGGAAATGCAACCGGTGAAAATTACTATGTAACTTATGGAGATAAATCAAAGATTTATACCGTATCTTCTGATATTACATCTAGTTTATCTTATTCTTTAGATAATCTGATCGAGACAGATACTTTCCCTACGTTAAGTACTGGAAATCTTAAAAAAGTTTTGGTCACTCAGAACGGTAAGACAAAGACTTATACTAGCAAGGAGAAAAATCTTGATGGAATCTCTGGCGGTTTGGGTGTATTTACTTTTGGAGACTGCCAGAATTATTATGCAAGTCAGACAGATCTTGTAAAATATGGACTGGATAAGGATTCTCGAATCACAGTCGATATCACTTATAAGGATACGGATACGAAGAAAACAAAAAATGTTGTGCTTTATATCGGTAAAAAAGATTCTGATCAAAAGAATTATTATGTACAGCTGAAAGGGTCACATATGGTTTATTTAAGTGATAAGGATGTTGTGAAGAATATATTGAATCCATAGTTTCAATATATAAAGATATAAAAATAGAGAGCAAGATGCGAAATGATCAAATTCATTTCCGTATCCTGCTCTCTATTTTTATTATTTCTGTTTATACAGTTCTTTTATTCCTGATGCAAGCGATAACACGATTACTGCAAAATAAAAAGAACTTCAATCACTTGAAGTCCTTTTTCATGCCGCAGACCGGAATCGAACCGGTACTCGATTTAACTCGAACAGGATTTTAAG
>CAJMOO010000113.1 GCA_905215045.1 uncultured bacterium
ATCTTCGTTTCCTACGTTGGCATTACCCAAATCAGGTTCAAAGGTCGAAAGTTTTACTTTCCTCTCAGCCTGTTTCACAAGCTCCCTGTTTTTATAACTTAATAAGTATATAGCAAGTTTCTCTAAAAAGCAAGTTTCTATTTTCGTACTTTATTGCTTTTTTTAATTTTTAACTTATTTTTCTTGCCTTTCTTAGAAATAAATCTGGCAAATGGTTTCTTGCCGCTTTTGATCACGATAAATTCTTTCCCCAAAAAATAAATTTTAAATCTCTTTCCCTTTTGTCACGATCACATGAACGATAAATGGCACAAACAATGTGATAAATGCTGCATATCCAAGGTATGCATATCCCTGTTTTACAACGGCTAACAATCCAAACTGTGCAATGGCAAACGCTAAGAATGTAAAGATCAGTGTTGCAATGGCATTTCTTACTAAATGCCCATTCTGTCTTGCCTTTTGAGATGTCATACGACGTTCCACTGCATTTACACATCTTGTTACGATTCCTGAGATCATATTTACCGCCGTTGAAATAGATCCAAGAATGATCAAAATAGAGATGATCGGTGTCAATAATCCTGAAGATACTCCATTTTGTACTAATACTAACATAGGAACTGTCGCTGTTACAAGATCTGCTGCGTATGCAACGGCCAATAGTCCAATGATAGATAATTCCATTGCAAAGAAGTTAAATATAAAGATCTCAATGGCCGCTTTGTTAATCTGTTTCTTATCTGTCACAGGTTCCATATGCTGGTACATGACAGACACAGATGCTAACTGGAAGAAGAAATATAAAACTGCAGAATATAAGGCTGGTCCAAAAGCTCCGCTTTCTCCAGAGATCACCGGCATCTTTCCTGATACTAAGTTCGAAATTGCTGCTGTGATCGCATCCCACTGTACGATGATGTTTGGTACTAATACAAGAACCAATCCGATCAAGATCAGTACACTTAAAGTAGATGCACATTTTCTTACAACACTTGTTCCAAAGAGTGCGATCACGAAAATAAATGCTGCTATGATCAATGTACATACCCAGTATGGGATTCCAAATAGCATTTGAAGTGTTGATCCACCTGTTGCAAATGCTGCCGCAGATGCTGTTCCGATCATGATCAGATAACAGATTTCATATAGATTTGACATGATCGGTCTTGTCTTTCCATATAAACTATCAGAAAAACTTCTGTAATCATATGTTTTATGTTTGTACGCATAACGCATTCCATACCAGAAAAACAATGCATATAATCCCTGTGTGATCAGTGGCATTAACAGACACCAGATTCCGTAGTTGATAAAATACTGATATATCTGTGCTCCGGAAGCAAATCCACCTCCGAACTGTGTCGTAAATGCTACGAATGCGATTCCCATGGCAAGAGGCATCTTACTCTTGTCAACTAGTAAACTTTTTTTGCCACTCATTTTGTTATCCTCACTTTTCTCTTAATGTAGTCTGATATTCTAGTTTTCATCGATCTTGATCATTTTTCCTGGATTCAAGATCAGTTTGTCATCAAATGCACGTTTAATAGACTTGTATAGTTCAATCATTCTTGGCCCCGCAAATTCCTCTAAGAAATCAAGACGTCCATTTCCGATTCCATGTTCTCCGGATAACTGTCCACCAAGTTTTTTTGATAATGCATATAATTCTGTTAATGACTCATGGGTTGCCTTTTTCCATTCCTCATCACTCATCTCTGGTCCACGAAGCATTTCTGTATGAATATTTCCATCTCCGCAATGTCCACACGGCTCTACACGGATTCCATGTGCAGATGCAATCTTCTTTGCCTGTTTTACATATTCTGCAATCTCTGATCTTGGAACAACAACATCACATTCTTCCTGTGCAACAGAATCTGCCTTCATTCCTTCAAGAATTGCTCCTCGTACTTCCCATACAGATGCCGCACGTTCTGGCGTTCCTGCGATATTGCAATCTAAAGCTCCATTTTCCAATGCGGCTTCTGCTGCTGCTTCTACTGCACGATCAAGTTCTTCTTTACTTGATGCATCATACATAACGATCAATACTGCTTCCCCATGTTTCACTGGAAATAATTTATGCAGACTTCTTTCCACAATATCGATCAGTTCTCTTTCTAAAAATTCAATCGCTGTTGGAACAAATGGCAGATCTAATACTTTTGGTACCATATCAGCACATTCTTCTAAACTTCTAAACGGCATAACCAGTGTGCTGGAACATGTTGGTGCTGGCAGCAATTTTAATGTAACTTCTGTTAAGATACATAAAGTTCCCTCAGAACCGATCACTAAGTCTTTCACATCAAATCCTGTTGTATTCTTTACGACATTGGATGAAAAATTCATAATAGATCCATCCGGCAGAACCGCTTCCATACAACGTACAAAGTCTCTGGTAAGTCCATATCTGACTGCTTTCATTCCACCTGCATTCGTAATAACATTTCCACCGATGGAAGCTGTTTTCTCTCCTGGATCTGGTGGGTAGAATAATCCTTCTTCTTTCGCTGCTGCCTGAATATCGATCAGTAAAGCTCCCGGCTGTGCTGTGATCGTCTGGTTCTTATGATCGACTGGAAAGATCTTGTTCATGCGCATGATAGATAACATGATTCCACCATACTTACAAGTTGCTCCACCAGCAAGCCCTGTTCCTGCTCCACGGCAGACAACTGGAATGTTCTGTTCGTAAGCATATTTCATGATTGCGGAAACTTCTTCTTTATTCACGACTTCAACATATAATTCCGGTGGAAATACTCCATATTCCGGCATCTCATCTTTGTAATATTCTTTTGCGATCTCATCGCCGACCCATACACGTTCGTTGTCTGTGATCTCGATGATCTTATCGAAATCTTCCTGGGTCATCTTCTTATATGGATATGGCATCTTATTCGTCTCCCTTCTGTTCTTTTACTAATTCTGTCAGATATGGAACGACTTTGTATAAGTCATCGACGATACAATAGTGTGCCACATTGAAAATCTGAGCTTCTGGATCATTGTTGATCGCTACGATGCATTCAGATCCTGTCATGCAGGATGTAAACTGGATCGCACCTGAAACTCCGCAAGTAATGATCAGTTTTGGACGAACGGTTCTTCCAGATAATCCAACCTGATGTGCAACATCCCCAAAACCATTTTCGATCATTGGTCTTGTAAATGCTAACTGTCCGCCTAAGGCTTTAGCCAATTCCTCACACATCTCCACGTCTTTTTCATTGCGGACTCCTCGTCCTGCAACAACTAAAACGTCTTCATCTTCGATATTCTTTGTCTTCTCGATCACTTCAGATTTTAAGATTTCGATTGGAGAGTTTTTCATCTCTTCTTTGACTGGACAGACGACGACTTCTCCTTTGGCATTATCAACCTTCTGTGCTGCATCCATAACTCTGTATCTTACTGTTGCAAACTGTGGTCTTGACTTTGTGATTGAAATCTGAGCCATGATATTTCCACCAAATGCTGGGCGGATCTGCACCATGTCTGTGTTTGACTTAATATCAAGAGTTGTACAGTCGGCTGTCAATCCTGTATGGAATCTTGTTGCCAGTCTCGGTGCTAACGATCTTCCTAATGCTGTTGCACCAATTAAAACAGAGCTTGGTTTCTGTGCCGCAATACATTCTGCAACAACATCTGTATAACAGTCTGCCCTAAATCCTTCTAAAGATTCATCTTCATAAGCAAAGACCTGATCGACTCCATAGTCTAGAAGTTTATGTGCATTCTCGACCGTTCCAGCTCCACCTGCGATCACGCATTTGATTTTAAAGTTTACCTTAGAAGCCATCTTTCTTGCTTCCCCGATCAGTTCAAATGCAACCGGATGGATATCTCCTCGTTCCTGTTCTACAAAGATCAAGAAATCTTTCCATTTATCTTTGTCAAATGAGCCTGCTTTCTGCTCAAAACTGATTGCTTTTTCTGGACATTGTCTGACACACATTCCACACATTCGGCAGGTGTCTCCGACAACGATTCCGTTATCTTCAAAACTTAATGCCCCAAATGGACATTTTTCCACGCATTTACCACATAGGCTGCAGCGTTTTGCATCAAATTTTATTAGTTCCATGTCATCTCACCTAAATCACTTTCTTATTTACTAATACGTCAAATAATTGTTTTGTCTTTTCTTTTGCATCTCCGTCAAAATAAACCTGCTTTTCTACTTCTGGCGGTGCAAACATTTTCTCTACTGCTGTTGGTGATCCGACAAGTCCGTATTTGCTTAAGTTCTGATCTGCCATATCTTCAAATGTCATGATCTTGACTGGACGGTCTTTGGACTGTTTCTGTAATAAATAAGATGGTAATCTTGGGACACACATGTCTTTGTCAACTGTGATCAGACATGGATATGGGATCTTTGATGTCTGTGATACACTGACTAAATCCTGTTTTACCTGAATAGACTCGCTGTCTGCATCAACGATTTCAGATACCCATGCTGCATGAGGGATTCCTAAATGCTCTGCGATCGCTGGTCCGACCTGAGCGGTATCTCCATCGGTTGTCTGCTTTCCACAGATAATAAGATCTACATCTCCAATCGCTGTGATTCCCTGTGATAATGCATAAGA
The DNA here is from genome assembly GCA_905215045.1 of uncultured bacterium. The sequence goes on from CAJMOO010000113.1 coordinate 4,608, forward strand.
TGTTGCAAGTACGTCTGCTCCTGCAAACTTACGGTCAGATAAAATGACTGCATCATCTGCTCCCATTGTATACGCATCTCTCATCATCTCCTCAGCCTGTGGAGGTCCCATGGTGAGAACTGTAACACTTCCTCCTACTTTCTCTCTTAATTGTAATGCTGCTTCCAGGGCAAATAAATCATAAGGATTCGTTCTTGTCTCCCCGGATAAACGCTTCATTGCCCCTGTTTCTGGGTCAAT
>CAJMOO010000114.1 GCA_905215045.1 uncultured bacterium
TAAAGATATAAAATCCGATGTTTTTATAAGAATAGTCATAGGATTGTTCTTATAAAAACATCGGATTTTTTCGATTTATATAAGAAAGAATCCGTGGTATACTTATTCTAAATGAAGTGTAAAAAGAAAGGGGTAATACAATGAAGAATATCAATGTTCCAGTTGGAATCTCAAATTTTGAGAAAATTCGGCAGGATGGATACTATTATGTTGATAAGACAGGTCTGATCAAAGATATGTTAAAAAACAAAATACCAGAAGTAACATTAATTACCCGACCACGAAGATTTGGAAAAACTCTGGCAATGAGTATGTTGGCAAGCTTTTTTGATATACGAAGAGATAGTAAAAAATTATTTCAAGGATTGAATATTTCTAAGGAACAACAACTTTGTAACGATTGGATGAATCAATATCCAACATTATTTTTATCCTTTAAGGATGTGGATGGAACGATATTTGAGAATGCACTTGGGCTTCTTCAGTTTACGATTGCAGAACTGTGCAAAAAGCATACATATCTGATAGAAAGTGATGTTGTAGATCAAGATGACAAAGAAACATTCCGAAAATTGAAAAGTATGGGATCAAATTTACCAGAACTTCAAGGATCTATCATAATGCTCATGAATATGATGAAGGCATATTATAATAAACCGGTTATTCTTTTGATTGATGAATATGATGTACCGATTGCAAAAGCAAGCAGCAATGGATATTATAAGGAAATGCTGGAAGTTATGAAAGCTATGCTCAGTACAGCACTGAAAGATAATGAAGCATTGAAATTTGCAGTAGTGACAGGTTGCTTAAAGATTGCGAAAGAGAGTGTATTTACAGGAACAAATAACTTTGTTTCGGATACGATATCTTCCGAGCGATATAATGAATATTATGGATTCACACAGAAAGATGTAGATCAGATTTTACAAGATGCACAGATAGAAGAGAAGGCTTCAGATATCAAAGAATGGTATGATGGATATAGGTTTGGAGAATTTGATGTTTACTGTCCATGGGATGTTATGAATTATTTGTGGGATCTTACGAATAACCAAAATGCAAAACCAGTCAGTTACTGGAAGAATACAAGTGATAATGCGATCATTCGATCATTTATTGACTATTCAGGTGCGGCGATCAAGAAAAAACTTGAGATATTGATCTCAGGTGGAAGCATCAGGCAGCAGATAGAAGAAAATCTTACTTATGATTATCTACATTCATCAGAGGAAAATCTTTGGAGCATTCTTTATTTGACAGGATATTTGACCAATGCCAGTGAACAGGATACAGATGGAACGATAGAATTAAAGATTCCGAATAAAGAGATTAAAGAGATTTTTGAAACAACAGTGAAGAAATGGTTTGAAGATAACGCAAAAACCATAGATCGCAAAGAATTATTTGATGCAGTATGGACTGGAAATGCAGATATCTTGACAAAAGAGATAGGTACATTATTGCGTATGACGATCAGCTATCATGATTACAAAGAAGATTTCTATCATGCATTCCTTGCAGGAATTTTTGCAGGAGCAGGTTATGTTGTGGAGTCGAATAAAGAACATGGTGAAGGACGCAGTGATATTGTGATCTACGATGATTATGAAGGAAAGGTTGCAATATTTGAAGCAAAAAAATCTCAAAATCCAGAAGATATGATATTAGATTGCGAGAAAGCGATCAAACAGATTAATGAGAAAATGTATGCAAATGAATTTGAAGACGCATATGATGAAATTTTATGTTATGGTATTTCTTTTTTTAAGAAAAGATGTCTGGTAAAGAAAAATAGAAAATAAATAAAACGTATCATAGAGTAAGATGAAATCACTGCTATGGTACGTTTTATTTTTTGCATTAGATTAAATGGTTTCTGGCTGTAGTAGTTTTCCTATTTCTTTTCCTCTCTCTTCTCCTAATTCCTGATTATACTCCGCCTCTCTCATCTTATAAATTTCTTCGTCATAACATACAGTAATCATATCCTCAATCACTCCTTTCTCTTTTAGAAGAATATCTTTCAAGATTCCATGTTCAATACATTCTTCCACAGCTCTTTTTGCTGCGACAGCAGATTCATCTGTATAATCAGTTTGTGCGATTGCATTATATAATTCAAGAATGACTTTCTTATCTGAAAAAATCTTATCAAACAATACATCTTTATAGGTATTGTTACAACAAAAATGGGATTAATTTACAATAATAATTTCCATAAAATAACATTTTTTATTTCGACAGAAATTGCATACAAAATCCTCTATAATAATCTTGCAGGAGGGAAAACTATGGAAATCTTAAGAAAAAAAGAATTCGAAGAAGACCGGTTATTTCAAAATTTTCATGAAATGATCCTTTATCATATGCGCCAGATGCAGCAATGTCTCACGACAGCGGGAAAGATGTTCTGTGATCATAACGATGAGGAAGAAACGTGTGAAAAACGGGGAAGAGATGTAGTTGAAAGTGTGATCTTAAAAGAATGCGTCGGATGCCGTGAGAATCAAAAATGTCAGTTTACATTAGCAGATAAGGACAGGCTTGGGCAGATTATCGAAAAGCAAGGTGGATTAAGCTATGCAGATTTAAAAAGATGTCATCCATGCAAGAATGGACAGGATTTTATCGAGGAAGCAAATAAGATTTATGAACGGGAATTATTTCTGCGTGCAATGAGAAATCAGATGAAACAACTGAGAAAAATTGTCGGGGAGCAGTATATCAGAGCCGGAAATACACTGGGTGATTTCTTTCAGGGAAAAGTATCATTAACGGCAGATAATAAGAAATTATATGAGAAGATCACAAAAGGTTTTGCAAAAAGCCAACTGAGACTAAAAGAAATTTATTTCTACGATAATCCAGAGAAAGGAAAACAGATCTATCTATATCTGAAAAAGAAAAAAGGCAGGGAAATCAGCACAAGACAAGCAGCAGTGTTGTTAAGTTCCATGACAATGGAGAAAATGAAGCCATTGCCAGATCAAAAAAAGATGATCGGAAATTATTATGAGATTTATGGATTTACACCAGAAGAAAAATTCCATGTAATCGCAGGAATCCACACTTCGCCAATGATCGCAGGGGATGAGAATGGAGACAGTTTTTCCATGGGAAAAGTAAGGGAAGGAAGTTTTGTGTCTATGATCTCGGATGGAATGGGAACAGGACAGGAAGCGAAAAAAGAAAGTAGGAAAATAATTGAAGTGATGGAAGAACTTCTAGGAGCAGGAATTAACGAAAGTCAAAGTATTCAGCTTTTAAGGTCCATGATGATCTTACAACCAGAAAAAGAAAAATATGCGACATTAGATTTTTTTCAGTTAGATTTATTTGCAGGAATCGGAACATTCTTTAAAATTGGAGCCTGCCCATGTCTTTTAAAGAGAAAAAACGACGTGGAGATCATTCAAGTAGATACGATACCAGTGAACCTCTTATTACATACCGAGAAAATTCCAATTTACCGCAAAAAGATGGAAAGTGAAGATATTTTAGTCATGTTAAGCGATGGAGCTTTCGACGGATTTTCGCAAAATGGTTTGGAGATGGCAGCACGATATTTGAAAGAAATGGATGTGGTACGTCCACAGGCGATCGCAGATGGATTATATGAGCAAATTACAACAAACAAAGAATTTGAAAAAAGAGATGATATGACGATCATGGTATTGGGAATCTGGGACAGGTATTGAAGGAATCTGCAAAGAATGATAAAGTAAATTACATGAATAAAGTAAAAGAATTTATCAAAGAAAAAAAATTAATACAAAATGGAGATCATATCATTATCGGTGTTTCTGGCGGTGCAGATTCTGTATATCTGTTACTTATTTTAAATGAATTAAGAGAATCAATGAATCTCACGATCACAGCAGTCCACATCAATCACATGATTCGAAGAGAAGCTGTGGATGATCAGAAGTTTGTGCAGGATCTTTGTGGACAACTTTTGATTCCGTGTAAAATATTTGAAATAGATGTAAAACAGATCGCCAAGCGTGAAAAGATGTCATTAGAAGAAGCAGGAAGAAAAGCGAGATATGATGCATTTGCAAAAACAATGAAAAAATATAATGCTGATAAGATTGCGATCGCACATCATCAAAACGATCAGGCAGAAACATTTTTATATCGAGTGGTGAGAGGAACTGGAATTTATGGGGCGGGTGCCATGAGAGAAAAAGATGGAAATCTGATCCGCCCGCTTTTATGTGTAAAAAAAGAAGAAATCGTAAAATATTTAAAAGAGGCTGGGCAGGCCTGGGTAGAAGATGCAAGCAATCAGGACGATGCATTTGCAAGAAATCAGATCCGAAATCAGGTAATTCCAAGACTTGAGATGATCAATGAGCAGGCGGTGGAGCATATAGGATGGCTGTGCGAAGATATCAAAGAAGTGACGACGTATCTGACAGATCAGATAGAAGAGTCATTTTTAAGATGTGCAAAGCCTATTGGACAAGGATTTGAGATTAATTGTGATCAATTGTTATTGGAAAACCATTGGATCCAGAAACAGGTTCTAAAAAAAGTTTTGGAAGAAACAGCTGGTAAGAAGAAAGATTTAGAAAGAAGACATATTGAAGATCTGTTAACTTTGGTAGAAAATGGAACAGGGAAACGAATTTCTCTTCCGTATAATATGGTTGCCGAGAAAAATTATCAGTATATTAAGGTACAAAAAGGAAATATATCAGATAAACAAGAAATGACAGGAAAAATTTTGTGCGAAGAGGTTACAGATTTGACAAATATCGTGGAAAATGATTGTATCAAAATCATTGATTATGATAGAATAGAAA
>CAJMOO010000115.1 GCA_905215045.1 uncultured bacterium
CTCAATCGCTCTTGCGGTTTTATTGTTGGAACAATGTTAACTTAATGACATTGGTTGCAGACACATGATCTCTTTTTATAATATTCCACCAATAATTTCCGTCTTCAAACGACAAATCACAATTTCATTGCACGTATAGAGTTTATTACGCATAGCATTGCAACTCCGCTATCTGCGAACACAGCCATCCACATATTTGCGAATCCAAGCAGTCCAAGGATCATTACTAATGCCTTGATCGCCAATGCAAATACAACATTCTGCCAAGCAATCTTACAAGCTTTTTTGCCGATAGAGATTGCCTGTGGAATTGCTTCAACGTTTGAGGTCATGAATACAACATCTGCTGCTTCGATTGCAGCATCAGCACCGCTTCCCATGGCAGCACCGCAATCAGCACCAGCTAATACAGGGGCATCGTTGATACCATCACCAACAAACATAACAGCTCCATGTTTGCTTCTCTGTTCCTGAAGTTTGGCAAGTTTTTCATCAGGAAGAAGTCTTGAGTAAACTTCGTCAATTCCAGTTTCTTTTGCAATCGCATTTGCAGTTGTTTCGGAATCTCCAGTTAACATAACTGTGTGAAGATTCTGTGCTTTTAAGGAAGCAATGGCGGATTTCGCATCGTCTTTTAATGTATCTGCAATAACGATCGCACCAATTAACACTCCATCTTTTGCAAGAAAAACTTCAGTTCCATAAGAAGTTGTTTCTGGATAGTCTCCAGTTACATGATACTGAGCCATCAATTTTTTATTGCCAGCTAAGATTTCTGAGTTATCAATTGTGATAACAGAACCATGTCCAGCGATTTCTTTTGCGTTTTCAGGTGTTTTATAAGTTACATTTTCATCTTTGGCAGCTTCCATGATACTCTTTCCGATTGGATGAGTAGAAGATTCTTCGCAGGAAGCAGCAAGTGATAATATTTCATGTCTGGTTGCATTTCCGAGAGGGATCACATCCTGAACTTTGAAGTTTCCTTTTGTGATCGTTCCAGTCTTATCCATGACAACAGAAGTAATATCTTTTAATGTTTCAAGTGCAGCCCCGCCTTTAAATAAGATACCGATCTTAGATCCAGCTCCGATTCCAGAGAAGAATGCAAGAGGTACACTTAATACAAGGGCACAAGGACAGCTGATTACAAGGAAAGTTAAAGCTGTGTATATCCAGTGTGTCCAGTTTCCTGTCACTAAAGAAGGAATGATCGCAGTTGCAAGGGCAAGAAGTACGACAAATGGAGTATATACACGAGAAAAACGTGTGATAAAACGATCCATCTTTGGTTTGCTTGCGGCTGCATTTTCTACGGAATCCATGATTCTTGTGACCATAGATTCTTCCAGTACTTTTTCTACCTTGATCTTGATAACACCAGAAGTATTTAAACATCCAGAAGTTACATCTGTTCCGACAGAGGCAGAAACAGGAATGGGTTCTCCGGTAACAGGAGAAGTATCGATCATCGTTTCCCCATCTGTGATGATACCATCTAATGGAATACGGTCACCAGGACGTACTAATAAGATATCTCCGATTTCAGCTTCTTCGGCATCAATTACAGTGACATCTCCATGATCATCAACAAGGTTGACAACTTCAGGTCGCATGTCAATGACATCCATGATCTGGGAACGGCTTCGTTCCACGGCTTTTTCCTCAAATAATTCACCAATACGATAAAACATCATAACACCGACTGCTTCCGCAAATTCTCCGACGCCGAAAGCACCGATCGTTGCGATACTCATTAAGAAGTTTTCATCAAAAACCTGACCTTTAGAGATATTTTTAAGAGCGGTCCATACGATCTTAATTCCTAAGATTAAATATGCAAGGATAAAACATACCATACTGTATACAGGCTTGGAAGATTCCAATGCTTTTCCGGCAATAAATAAAACGATACCAGCACCAAGTTCCCAGAATTCTCTGTTATCTTCAGAATTCTCTTTGGCTTTTTTCGCTTCTTTTTGTGCACGGACAGTATTTTCACGGACAACGACTTTGACATCTGGTTCGATAGAAGTACAAATATCTTGAATCTGAGGCAATAATGTTTTGGCATCATCAGACCATACACGTAACTGCTTTGTTGCAAATGTCAGATTGACGGCTTCAACACCGGGAAGATGAGAAATCTGTTCTTCCATTTTACCTGCACAATGAGCACAGCCTAATTTCTCGACAATAAATACGGTTGCATGACCATTTCCTTCACGATTTGCAGCAGCTGCAATTGATTCATCATCGTCATTGTCATCATCACAGCAGCCATAATCGCAGTGGTCATCATGATGGTGATGATGTTTGTGGTGTTCATGTTCTTCGTGATCGTGTTCACACCCGCAGTCGCAGTGGTCATCATGATGGTGATGATGTTCGAGGTGCTCATGTTCATTATGGTTGTGATCACATCCACAGTCACAGTGTTCATCGTGATGGTGATGATGTTCATGACTTTCATGAGAATCTTCTTCCACATGTTTTCTCCGTTTAGATGATTTTTTCGTAACTTCCGTCACAATAACATCCGGTTCAATATCCGTACAAATCTTTTGAATCTCAGGAAGCAGATCTTCACGAGAAGTTTCAACATACATTTTTTTCATAGGAAATGAAAGATTTACACTTTCAACATCAGGAAGTTTCCCGATTTTTTCTTCCATTTTACCTGCACAATGAGCACAGCCAAGATTCTCAAACTCATAAGTCTTCTTCATAAATACCCCTTCTTTCAAATACAGTCTTTAACAGATCAGATACAAGCTCTCCGTCAGCAGTGTCTGCGATCGTATAATGAACTTCTTTCCCAATTCGTCTGCTTGTGATCACACCTAATTGCTTCAAAGAGCGAAGATGATGAGACACTGCTGGTGGGCTCATCTCAATCGCTTCTGCGATATTTCTAACACAGACTTCACGGTGGTATAAGAGATACAAAATACGAAGTCTGGTACTGTCACTTAACAGACCAAATAAACTGGCAGTTTCAATGGCAAATTCTTCTGGTGGAAGAACATGTTTTAATTCTGTAACATCACATCCATGACCATGAATATCAATGGAAGCAATGTTATATTTCTCCGTTTTATCCATAGAAATCTCCTTTTTGTAAGATTAAATGATTGCTTAATTGTTTATGTTTTAAATATAATACTTTGAAATATTGATGTCAACAGAAATGAGAAAAATAGTTAATAGAAGTATTGTTTGGTGTAATATTGGAACTATACATAATAGTTTTTCCTAACTAGAAATTAAAAAAATATAGGATAATCAAAAAAAATATGATATACTAAAAACTACTTATACGAATTTATTAGATCAAAAAATCACATTTCGATAAAAGCAAAGATAAACAAAAACAGAAAAGGAAGTGTATCATGGAAGAGTTAAAGAACATCAAAGTAGCCCTCCTTGGTTCTGGAACTGTCGGAACAGGAGTATACAAACTGATTGAACGCCAGAGAGAAGAATTACCTCACAAAGTTGGTGCAGATCTGACTGTCAGCAAAGTTCTAGTTAGAGACAAGAACAAGAAGAGAGAAGGAATTGACCCTTCTGTATTAACTGACCAGTGGGAAGATATTATCACAGATGATGAGATTCAGATCGTAGTGGAAGTTATGGGGGGAATCGAACCAGCCCGTACTTATATTACAGAAGCTCTTCAGGCAGGTAAGAATGTTGTCACAGCGAACAAAGACTTAATGGCAGTGCATGGTGGTGAATTATTAGATATCGCTTCCCATAATGGATGTGACTTATTATTTGAAGCATCTGTTGCAGGTGGAATTCCAATTATCCGTCCATTAAAACAGTGTCTGGCAGGAAACTATATTTCAGAAGCAATGGGTATTGTCAATGGAACAACAAACTTCATTCTGACAAAGATGACACACGAAGGAATGGAATTTGATGAAGCTTTGGCACTCGCAACAGAATTAGGATATGCAGAAGCAGATCCAACAGCTGATATCGAAGGATATGATGCAGGACGTAAGATGGCGATCATGGCATCCATTGCGTTTAACTCTAGAGTCACATTTGATGATGTATACACAGAAGGAATCACAAATATCACAGCAAAAGATATCAAATATGCAGAAGCAATGGGATGTACGATCAAATTGTTAGGGGTAGCAAAGAACACAGAATCTGGAATTGAAGTACGTGTTCATCCAATGCTGATTCCAAGTGATCATCCATTGGCAACTGTCAATGATTCATTTAACGCAGTTTTTGTACATGGAGATGCAGTTGACGATGCAATGTTCTATGGAAGAGGAGCAGGAGAATTCCCAACAGCAAGTGCAGTTATGGGAGATATCATTGATGTCGCACGTAATATTCAGTTCTATTGCACAGGAAGAATCCATTGTACATGCTACAAAGACCTTCCAATCAAGAAGATCACAGAGATTGAAAGCAAATATTTCATGAGATTGTTAGTTGATGACAAACCAGGAGTTCTTGCTCGAATCGCAGATACATTAGGAAAGAATCAAGTAAGTATCGCACAGGTGATTCAGAAGAACAAGGTTAATGATATGGCAGAATTAGTTGTTATCACGGATCTTGTACTGGAGCAGAACTTTGCAGATGCTTTGGTTGAGATTAAGGGAATGGAACATACTCGTGAGATTTCTACAGTAATCAGAGTGTATTAAATTTTAATTGTAGTTGGCCAACTGTAGATTTTGAGTATATGATAAAAAATAAATAAACGATC
>CAJMOO010000116.1 GCA_905215045.1 uncultured bacterium
GAGATAGATGACCATTCAACGACATAACCCGGCTTATCGTCTGGCTAAGCATTATAAGTTAAGAATATCAGAGAAGTTGTAAGAGAAATCTTGCAGCTTCTTTTTTAGTTATAGAAAAAGTCCGATAAATGAAAAGTTAAATAAAATTAAGAAAAATCATTAACAATATATTTTCTTTCAAAAATGACAAAATATTTTGAAAGAATTTGCAGAATTGATATGAAAAGCAATCGAAAATAGTTGTTTTAGTACTGATTGTGAAAGAACTTTCAAAATAACAAAGAAAACTTGAAATTAATTTTAAAACGGATATACTAAAAGTATCGAAAGCGAAAGCAGACAAAGGAGGAAATGAAAATGAATCCAAAGATTGAGAATTTAAAAGGAAAACTGATCGTATCATGTCAGGCACTGCCAGATGAACCATTACACTCTTCTTTCATTATGGGAAGAATGGCACTTGCCGCAAAACAGGGTGGAGCATCAGGAATCCGTGCAAATACACCAGAAGATATCAAAGAAATCAAAACACAGGTTGATCTTCCAGTGATCGGAATCATTAAAAGAAATTATGATGACTGTGAGATTTATATCACACCAAGCATGAAAGAAATTGATGAACTGATGGAAGTAAAACCTGAGATCATCGCATTAGATGCAACGATTTCCAGCCGTCCAAATGGACAGACATTAGATGAATTTTTCCATCAGATCAAGGAAAAATATCCAGACCAGCTGTTAATGGCAGATTGTTCTACCGTAGAAGAAGCATTACATGCAGATGAATTAGGATTTGATTTCATTGGAACAACATTAGTTGGATATACCAAACAAAGCAGTGAACTTAAGATTGAGGAAAATGATTTTGAAATTATAAGAACAATCCTTTCCAAAGTAAAACATCCAGTCATTGCAGAAGGTAATATCAATACACCAGAGAAGTTAAAGAGAGTATTAGATTTAGGAGCATACTGCGCAGTTGTAGGATCAGCAATCACAAGACCACAGCTGATCACAAAAACATTTGCAGATGCGATCAAATAGATAAAAAGGATCATACGATGGACTACTATGTAAAATCGGTTATACCGATCATTGAATCCAATTATGAAAATTTCACAGTACTGGAAAGAACGATCGCAGATTTCTTTATGAAGAATCAGGAAAAAGTTGATTTTTCAGCCAAAGAAATTGCAAAACGTTTGTTTGTTTCAGAAGCCTCCTTATCGAGATTTGCAAAGAAATGCGGATATCGTGGATACCGGGAGTTCATTTATCAATATGAGGAATCATTTGAAGAGAAAAATAAAGAACTCATGGGACATACAAGACAGGTTCTGAACACTTACCAGGAACTGTTAAATAAGACATACAGCCTGATGGACGAAGCACAGATCATAAGGATCTGTGAGAAATTAGGACAGGCAAAGAGAGTATTTGTTTGTGGGAAAGGAAGTTCCGGACTCGCAGCAAGAGAAATGCGTCTAAGATTTATGAGAATCGGGGTAGATATCAATTCCATTCAGGATCCAGATCTGATGAGAATGCAGGCAGTATTCCAAAAAGAAGGCTGCCTTGTGATCGGAATCAGTATCAGTGGAGAGAGTGAAGATGTATTCTATTTACTCGAGGAATCAAAAAAAAGAGGTGCCGACACCATTTTGATCACTGGAAAGAACAGAGATGACTATGAGGATATCTGTGATGAGTTAGTCTTGATTGCATCAAGAAAATACTTAGATCATGGAAATGTCATCTCACCACAGTTTCCAATCCTGATCATGTTAGACCTGATATATTCCTACTACTTAGAACACGATAAAAAGAAAAAAGAAACTATGCACGATGATACTGTGCGAGCATTAAAAGGAGAAAGAACATGAGAATTATCGAAACAAAAACTTATGAAGACATGAGCAAACAGGCAGCAAACATTATTGCATCCGTAGTCACATTAAAACCAGATTGCATGTTAGGATTAGCTACAGGATCATCACCAATCGGAACATACGAAGAATTAGTGAAAAAATACGAAGCAGGAGAATTAGATTTTTCTGAAGTTACAACAGTAAACTTAGATGAATATAAAGGATTACCAAAAGAAAACGAACAGAGTTACTACTATTTCATGCATGACAATCTGTTTGACAAAGTAAATATCAAACCAGAAAATACACATTTACCAGATGGAACAAACTTAGACAGCGAAGAAGAAGCAGCACGTTACGAAGCATTAGTACAGTCTTTAGGAACAGTTGACCTTCAGCTTCTTGGATTAGGAAGAAACGGACATATCGGATTCAACGAGCCAGGAGACAGCTTTGTAGAGCCAACACATTGCGTAGACTTAAAAGAAAGCACAATTGAGGCAAACAAACGATTCTTCGAATCAGCAGACGATGTACCAAAACAGGCATACAGCATGGGAATCGGAACAATCATGCGTGCGAAGAAAATCTTAGTTGTAGTCAGTGGAGAAGACAAAGCACAGGCATTAAAAGATACAATCTGCGCACCAATCTCTCCAAAAGTACCAGGAACAATCTTAAGATTACATCCAGACGTAACAATCGTAGCTGATGAAGCTGCTATGTCATTAATGAAATAATTTGATGGAATAAGTTTTAATAAGTAGATGAAAACACCATTTTTCTGATATAATTGATTTATCAGGGAAGTGGTGTTTTTGTTGCTTTTATAGGAACGATGTATTTACAAGCAAAATACTAGTTTGAAAGGATTTACTATGCTGTTTACACGTGATAAAAATTTTTATAAAACTTTATTTCATTTAATGGTGGTTGTTGTATTTCAAAATCTGATTGCATACAGCATCAATATGGCAGATAACCTAATGCTAGGCATGTATAGCCAATCATCTCTTTCTGGAGTAGCAACGGTGAATCAGATTCAGTTTTTATTGCAGCAGATGACTCTTGCAATCGGAGATACATTAGTGATCATTGGTTCTCAGTACTGGGGTCAGAGAAATACGAAACCAATTCGTACATTTACAGGGGTTGCACTTGCAACAGGATTATTGCTTGGGTTTATTGTATTTGTGCTTACTACAATATTTCCAAGAGAAATATTAATGCTTTTTACAAAAAAAGAAGGTTACATTATACAAGGAATGGATTATCTTTCATTGATTCGCTTTACATATCCTTTGTTTGTGTTATCTACGATCTTGATGGCGGCACTTCGAAGTGTTGAAACAGTTTCCATCGCATTAAAGGTTTCAATTTTATCTTTGATCGTAGATGTATCAATCAACTATACATTGATCTTTGGAAAATTTGGCTTTCCAGAAATGGGAACGAAAGGTGCAGCAGTTGGCACGTTAGTCGCACGCATTTTGGAATTCGTGATTGTTGTAATGTATTTAATATTTGCCGATCATAAACTGAAATTATTCTGCAAAGATTTCTTTCAGTTTACAAAAGAAGCATTTTCCAGGTTCTTCAAGATTTTATGGCCGTCTTTTCTATCAAATACGTTATGGGCACTTGCAACACCAATCCAAACAGGAATCTTAGGCCGTTTATCCGCAGATGCGATTGCAGCCAATTCAGTTTCGACAACAATGTTCCAGTATTTGAAAGTTATAACAATCGGGGAAGCATCTGCATCTGCCGTATTGATCGGAACAACAATAGGGGAAAACAAAGGAACTGCAAAAGTAAAAGAATACAGCAAAACTTTACAAATCATTTATCTGATCATAGGAAGCATTCTTGGAATTGGATTGTATTTCTTAAGAATTCCATTGTTGTCTTTCTATAATCTGACACAAAATGCATATCAAATGGCAGACCAGATTCTGATCATTCTATCCATTGTCATGGTCGGCATGTCATACCAGATGCCAACAGGAATTGGAATCATTAAAGGTGGTGGAGATGTAAAATATATGATGTATCTGAATCTGATCTCAACTTGGGCGATCGTGATGCCGCTTTCGTTTTTGGGAGCATTTGTATGGAAATTACCAGTACCGTTGGTTGTATTATTGCTGAATTCGGATCAGTTATTTAAATGTATACCAACGTATTTGTATGTGAAGAAGGATAAGTGGATCAAGGTTTTGGTGTGATAATTAGTATCTTGCTATTTACAAACCTAAATGATAAGATGAAACCAATATACAAAAGAATGACAATAAAATTTTGCACTTGTAAAAATCCAGTCACAGAAAGGAGTGTGTTCGAAAATGATCCAAAAGTTAAAACTGCCAATAGGAATTGAAAATTTCCAAGAAATCCGTCAAATGGGGTTTTACTAGAAGGGCGGAATGATATCCTTGCATATGGAATTGCATTTTGTAAGAAAAAATGTAAAGTGGTAGTGGAAAGGCTGTAGATATGAATTCACGAAAGATTGAAATAGAGATATTTAATAAAGAACAATGGCTAAATCAATTGCAACACACTAAGGCAATGAACTTTTTCTTATGAATAATCTAAAAATTTCTGCATATACTCTTTCTTAAAGGAGCGTATGTGACATTGAAGAAGAAAATAGAAATCGCAGCCATCCTATGTTCCATCGGCATCTGCAGCTTTGGACAAAACGTTTTCGCAGGAGAATTTCTAAACCTGCCAGTCCAAACCAATGCCAAAGTAGAACAAGTGGTGCAGACAAGACTTTTGGAAGAACAA
>CAJMOO010000117.1 GCA_905215045.1 uncultured bacterium
AATCCTTGGACACAAGTGAAATCATATCATGGACATTTTGAGAGATCACAAACAGTACCAGCTCAGGAATGCTTAAGTTGCAAAACAGCTTTGCTATCTAATCAGCTTTTATTATCCCAGCAAAATGCGATTCAACAATTCCATCCATCTGGTCTGCAATCTCTGCAAATGGCAAATTCAGATCAAGCGTCTTAACACTTATTTGACTTCCATGCATCTGATACACATTATCCGGCTGGATTTCTTCTTCCGTCTTAGCATATAAAAGCATTCCTGAAACTATATTATCATCTTCTCCAAATTGATAGCTTCGATTTTTTACATAGGTAAAAATCTGATACAAATTATTTGAATGAAGCGTATGTTTATCAAAATGGACCCGTGTAGTACGACTGTAGTATTTTGCATCAATGATAAGTACTGTATTTCCACGTTGCAAATGAATATCACTTTGCATAACCGGTAGCATTGTTCCAACACCATCGTCTAGTGACCACGGAATCTGTGATGCACTAACAGACAATTCCGGATAATGTCTGCTGTAATATTCCAGAATGAATTTTTCATACAGTCTGCACATACGCTGCTCATCTACAAAGGACGCTAATCTATAGCCACCTGCATCTGTTGTGATAAGCATTCCTTCAATAATCAACTGACAAATGCTAATTAACATTCTATATGTTTGATTATTACGCTGAAAACGAATCGATGACCATTTGATTTCTGTCGGTTCTACGGAATCTACATTTGAGAAATACAACATTTTCTTCTTCAGATCATCTTTGTATTTTGCTTTTACTTTGCCGTTTCGTAAAAGCAGCATTACTGTTGTTTTCAAGATTTGATTCAACATGTTATTTTCTGAAAGCTCATCAAAATCACAGGTAAGTACTTGTTTATGCAGCAGTTTATTTTTAATTGTACCTGGCATATTTATTTTACCACGCATAACCGTCAGCTCTTCCTGATGACTTATATATTCTCTGTAAAGTCCCTGCTTCAACTGCAGCCCTATGCCCTTGGCTAGGATTGCAGCCAGCAGATTATACATTTCATCAAAAGACTCTACTGCAACATCCTCATATGTCTCTTGCTTCAGTGTCTGAAAAGCATAGGAAAGCATATGGTAAATATTATTATCAGAATCCTTTCCCTAGAGATTTGTCGTTTGTAATTTCTCTATTCAGTTCCTTAATGCGGTCAATCAACGTATTAAATGTATCATTTGCAAATGCTTCCTGATATTTAATAAATCCTTCCGAATCAAATCCAGGTTCCATGTCAAAGAAACTAAATCGGCGGCGAAGTGCATAATCAATCATTGCCAAACTTCTATCAGCAGTATTCATCATACCAATGATATGTAGACGTTTTGGAACGGAAAAGCTGAGATCATTATAGGCTAATGTTGTCTTTGTCTCTCGATAGTCAACCTCAATCAACATCAATAATTCACCAAAGATTTTACTCATATTGCCTCGGTTAATCTCATCAATGATAAAGAAATAATCTTTATCTGGATGGTTCGCTGCTTTCTGACAGAACCTATAGAAAATGCCGTATTTCAATTCAAATCCATCTTCAACCGGCTTATAACCCATCATAAAATCTTCATAGGAATAATTCTGATGGAACTGTACAAACTCAATGCGGTCATCATCTTTCTCTCCCATCATCGAATAGGCCAGACGCTTCGCTGCATAAGTCTTTCCAACACCAGGTGCTCCCTGTAGAATGATGTTTTTCTTCTTTTTAAGAACAGATACGAGACGATCATATTTTGCCTCGGTCATGTAGACCTCATCTAAGAAATTTTCTTTCGAATACTCATCTTTATTTTTCTCAGTTGTTAGCACTGGATTTTCTTCACGAATCAAATCAATAATAAATTCGTATTCATCCTTTGTTAATTTAAATAAACTCCCCTGAATGATACTGAAATATTCCATTTTTTCCAGTTCAGGACAGGCTTTCAACGTTGCAAAATCAATTGGTGATGAAAGTCCTTCTAACTTTTCAAAATAGATTCTCTCTCCATCCTGCTCTGCATTTACACGAAATATAGCAACAATTTGCTTCACTGGAGTAGACTCATATCCAATCACCATATCTCCAGCTTTTGCATCAAGGAAGTTTTGGAAGATTCTACGCTTATTCCCATTGTCATTAAATAAAGTATAATTCTGAATTTCTCCCACTGGCATACTGGACATACTCCACATTTTTGGATTTGCATTCAAGAACCAGTATTGCTGTCCATCATCTTCTTGAGGTTGAGCATAAAGAGGAACATTTGTTGAATCTTCCTTGTTCCAATAACGAAAAATGAAAAAACCAACATCTATTGTAAGTGTCCGTAATTCAGGGTCAGTATAGCAAGTTGATGTGATCTGAGAATTAAGCAGATTTCTAAGCTCATCGTCCTGCTGTAATTCTGCACATATCTCATCATATAATGCCATGAAATTTCTGATATTATCTTCATAAGCCCCCTTTTTAAAACGATAGTCACTTTCAAGTTCCAATGAGACAGCTTTTACTTCACCAAATTTATAGATATAATATTTATCCGGATAGCGCAGCCACAAATATGTCATGATTGCATTTTCATACTGATAGTGCTGTGCAGCTCCATTTCCATAACGCTCCAATAATGTATTGGACTTGTTTTTAAAGTTAGCAATTCTCTCACATAAATCCTTACTCTCGTCATATAATTCCATATACATGGAACGTACCTCTTCTGGTGCGGTCTCTGCAAAACCAGTAATCATTTTTGCTGGAAAGTTATTCATAGATGCAAGCAAATTACCAACCTGATCCAGAGATTTCTTAAGCATCTGTGCAAAATCAGGTGAATTAATATCCCAATTATTCTGGAAGCATTGCACAGCTTCCCATTTGTATTTTTCGTTAGGCCACTGTTGCTGCACAAAAACTTTTTTGTATTCTGCCAGTATCTCTTTTAATCGAATTTTGTTGAACATTGTTATTCACCACCTTTGTAATGATTCTTTGAAATTTTTAGACAATTGTATTATTTAAGTAATGAATCAACCATCATAGTAAACCATATTGCAAAAAACAGAAACAAGAAACACAATAGTACACTACCACATCCAACATTTGATCCTCCAGTATCAGATGATTCTTCTTTTTTATGTTTCTGTTTTTCTTCTTCCTCTTCTTTAAATTTGTTGTAAAGATAATATTCTCTGGCATTGTCTTTCCAGTCTTTCTTTCCATCACGATTATAATCAAAAAAAGCCATATAAACTAATTCCTTTCATTCATAAGATCTTTTAGAACTTAGATTACATATTATTAATGCTTCTTATTTTATCTGTGATAATATTTCTTGTTTTCTCAATTCAAACTCTTCTTTTGTAAAAATTCCTTGATCATAAAGTTTTTTTATAGAAATTAATTGATCTTCTACATCAACAATATTTTTTTATGTACCATATTAGCAGCATTTATAGATTTTGTTGCCATATTGGCCATACGTTCTAATGTCTTCTCCATACCATTTACAGTTCCCCATGCTATCCTAATATCATTAGAATCTAAAATACGGGCATGATGTGTAAATTGATTTTGTTGCAATTTATATCCTTGATATTCACAAAGATTTGTCCAAAAAGTATGTCCACCCATAGTTGGAAATGGTATATTAGGCATACATAAATCTGAATTTAGAATATTCATTCCCTCATCTGGAAATTTAAGTAGAAAATCTAAAGCTAATTTTATTATCCTTTCGTCAATCATTTTTTATCCTCCAAAAATCTATACTTCCCAACAATTTTTGTTAATGCTTAATTAATCAACTTGTTTCAAAGACTTATTTCTTAATGTCTACGGAATCCAATGTAGTCAAGTTCTATAAAAAACTATCTCCTGACATTGCTTTTATAAAGTGAATTCTACATGTATTATTTTTCTCTGCGTTCAGTAACTTTTCCCTTTCATTTTTTCACTAGTAAGTAACTAAATATACTATTTTTTCAATCAAATTATTACTTATCGCATATATAAGTATTTTTATATCTCATCTAACTTATATTTATGAACTGGTTGACCACAACAATGAATATACACTCCATATATTCCTTTTTCTGCTTTTAATGAATACTTACAACGTAAACATTTCTGTCCTGTTCCACCATTACGATTAAAATATTCTTCAACAAAATCAGCTTCAACAAATGCTGTTGTTTTACATTTAGGATATCCCATACACGCCAAGAAGAACTTCCCTTTTTTGCTTTTTTTAAGTTGCATTTGCTTTCCACAGATTGGACATTTTTTATGTGTTTTTACATATGCAGCAAAAGTATCTTCTTTTACATCCTCTCTCAATGATTTCTTAATGTCTCAGGGACCTTAAGTTCGTAAGCATGATTTTCCAACACTGTCATGCGCAGCATCTACCAGGGTCTTTGCCCTATTCAAACTGGCGCCTTTGCCACGCACTTTATGTTCTCTCCATATCTTTACAATGTTATCTACACCCAGTGCTGGCACCATAGCTGGCAATGGTGCTTCCTCAAGGATCATCATTCCTGTTGTTGTATCAAATTTCTTGTATACGGTAAG
>CAJMOO010000118.1 GCA_905215045.1 uncultured bacterium
GTCAAGTATGGTGTCCTGGTTCAACATTTAAGCCAGTTGTAGCAGGAATTGGGTTGAAAACGGAAACCATAGATCCAAAAGAGGATTTTGGAAATGAAGGTCTGGAATGGCAGAAAGATTCGTCCTGGGGGTCTTATCAAGTGACAACACTTCATGAGTATGAACCGGTTATTATGAAGAATGCAATTATTTATTCTGATAATATTTACTTTGCAAAGGCTGCTCTTAAAATTGGAAGTGAAAATTTTATGAATACTTTAAATGAAATAGGCTTTAATCAGGATATACCGTTTGAGATTGTGATGCAGGAATCAACATATTCAAATACGGATAAAATAGAAACAGAAATACAACTGGCAGATAGTGGCTATGGACAAGGGCAGATTCTTGTAAATCCGTTACATTTGGCAAGTATTTATACTTCGTTTTTAAATGAAGGGAATATGGTAAAGCCGTATTTAACATACGAAGAAGAGGCTGCCGGTGAAATATGGATAGAAAATGCTTTTACCAAAGAAAATGTAGAGGAAATTATGCAAGGTGTAGAAGGTGTTGTAAATAATCCAGAAGGAACCGGATATGCGGCACATCGTGACGATATTTTACTGGCTGGAAAAACGGGGACAGCAGAGTTGAAAGCAACGAAAGAAGATACTTCTGGTAAAGAAATCGGGTGGTTTTCAGTGTTTACAGCAGAGGAAAATGTAGACAGACCAATTCTTCTCATCAGTATGGTTGAGAATGTGAAAGGAATCGGTGGAAGTGGTTATGTTGTTAGAAAAGATGCAACAGTATTGGATGAGTATTTTAAAGAATAAAAAAATTTTTACAAGAAATTATTACAAATGTAAGATTTTGACAGTGATATTGATAATTCTTATGGTTTTTACAGGATGCAGACAAGAAAGAATCACAGAAAAAGTACAAAAGAAAGAAACTGTAGAATCTGCAATGTATGCTGAAGCGAAAGAAATAGCACAAACTTTTCAGAATATCTATATACAGGAGAAGTCAGAGTTAAATACATTAAAAACGAAAAGAAAAATTATCAATTGTCTGAAAATGCAAGGATATGCGGCAGTAGATTGTGATAATCAGATTGATATGGTCAACAGTGAAAAGGTAGAAAAATTTTGCAAAGCAGCGGAAAAAGAAGAACAGGCAGCAGTTGACATTATTGTCGTATTTGATGAAGGGGAAATTATACAATATCATTTAGAGTCAATGGATGGAAAGGTGGATGTTCGATTATGTCAGGTTGAATGGAAAGATAATAATCCACAGGCCGAATATTATGATGAATATGAAGCGTATGCGTGGAAATATACGGAAAAAGGATATTTGTTTATTGAAGAGTACCGTCCACCGGGATTTGATGGAGCACCGGGGGAGACTGGATTCAGAGTACAGCCATTGAATGAAACGTGCAGAGAATTGAATCGGAAATATGTTATGCCGTTAGGGTATACGCTTAATAATCTATTGATTACAAATTGGGATGAGCAGAATTATACGGAACTTGATTTTTATGACCTTTATGAAAAAATGTATCATATGAAATATGGAAAGCAAGTCTCCTATGAAGCAAATTTCGGTGGAGCAGAATATGAAGTTCCAGAAGATGAGTTTGAAGAGGTTTTGCAGACATATTTACCATTTGACAGTACTGAGATTGAAAAGGGAACTTTTTATAACTGTGATGACAAAACTTTTAGATACAGACCGAGAGGATTGTATGATTGTGAATTTCCATATGAGCCATATCCGGAAGTTATTTCATATGAAAAATTGCACGATGGAACATTAAAACTTACGATAGAAGCAGTATGGGAAATTAGAATGTTAGACCAGGCAATTACCAGTGAATTGATTATAAAACCTATGAAAGACGGAAGTTTTCAGTATTTATCAAATAAAGTAATCAAATCAGATCAAAATGCAAATGCAGGGTGGTATATGCCAAGATTGACAGAAGAAGAGTGGAAAGCAAATTATAGCAATAATTAGGGGGCAATATGAAAAGAAAAAGCATCTTGTTAGTACTTTGTATAGGAATGGTTCTGACTTCCTGCAAAAACATAAAAACACTAAACGATTCAGATGTAAAAAATGAGAAGAGTCAGAAAAAAACTGTTATGGAAATTCAAGATAAGGGATATGATTTGCCAATTGATGAAAAAAAGAAAAAGGAAGTAGTGAACGATTGTGAAGAGAATATGGAGGCCATCCGAGATATTTATTCTGAATTTAATGGAATGCAAGAAGCGGATCAGAATGTTGCCAGGCAAATGATGGATCGGATGAAAGAGATTATCAAACAAAATGGAAATCCGGTAAGGGGTTCAGATCATTATTCTGTTATGGAAAATTATCAGAAGATGGAAATGTTTTTGAATGCTGCCAGGCAAGAAGAAAAAGACAACGTAATTTTATATGAAATTGATATAGATGGAGGAATTACCAGAAAAGAATATACATATGATGGGGAAAACATGTTTGTTATGTCAGCAAAAATGTTGTGGAACGATGATACAGAGCCGATGCTTACCTATATTTCTCTTTCAAAAATAAAGGAATGGAAATACACAGAATATGGGAACTTTTGCTATGAAGTATGTGTACCGGAACCACCGGAAGTGACAGAAATTGTTGATGGAAGTTGTATTATCCGAGTTAGACCATTAAATGAGGAATGCCTGGAATATTCAGAAAAATATGTAGGGCCATTGGGTTATCAGGGAAACAATCTACTGTGCTCAAACTGGAATATAGAGAATATGCAAGATCTGGACTATAATGGGATTTTTGAATATCTTTATAATATGAAATACGGGGAAAAATTTAGCAATGAAACTGGAGTGGCAGGAGTTATGGCAGATGAGTTTGAAAGTGTAATTATGACATATCTTCCTGTTACCGCAGAAGAACTAAAAGAATGGGCGGTGTATGATGAACAAAGTAATACTTATGCGTGGCAACGTTTGGGATGTGGTAATTATGCACCAACACATTTCGGATTATCATTGCCGGAAGTAATTGAAATCAAGTATAATGAAGATGGAACAGTTGTATTGACTATAAATGCAGTTTGTGATTCTGTAGTGTGTAATGATGCGGTTATTACACATGAACTTACGGTGAAATTTCAGAATGATGGATCGGTTCATTATGTTGGAAACAGGATTTTAGATAATGGAATCGATAATATACCAAAATATCAGTATCGATTAGAGAAGTTGCAGGATTGATCAGCAACGAAGAAAGGTAGAAGAGAATGGAAGAACAGATAAAAAAGATTTATGAAAAGCAAAAAAATGGTCGCATCAGAATGATACGAAATGTGCTGTTGATTTATGTAGCATTGATTTGTATTGTAAGTATTTTTAAAGGGAATCCATTTCCACATCAAGAGACAGTACTCTTTTTCAATGTGAAACAGTCGGGCTGGATCACAACAGATTCCTATCTTCTATGGGGCTGTGCGGTGCTTGATCTGATTGTGGTCATGTTGATTGAAATTTGTAATATTCTCCGAGAGTTTTCAAAAATTGATCGGATGCTGTCGCAGGAATGTGATGCAGAGAAATATTTAGAAATGTTGGAGGGGATGATAAAATACGGAAAGAGTCTGGATTATAAAGGTTTTCAAAAAAATGTAGTATTGATGGCTCAACCTAAGTATATAGTTGCACTTATTGCTAATGGAGAACTACAGAAAGCAGAAGAATATACAAAGAATGAATGGAAAGGAAAAAAAGAGGGACGTTCCTGGCAGCAGGTTGTGACGAATCTTGAACTGACGAAGAAATATCAGGAGAAAGATGGAGCTGGATATTCTGATACATTAGAAAAAGCAGGAAACGTATTTCAGAATAATCCGCTGTTTATGGCAAAAAAGTTTATGCTGAAAGAGGAAGATGAGGCAGCAATAAGATTACTGGAAGATGATACAGAAAAGTTGCCATATTATGAGGTTACACGCAGACTTCTGCTTGGAGTATGTTACTACAGAGTAGGGAAAGAACAACAGGGAAAAGAATGCATGGAATATGTAATTGCCCATGGTAATACGTTGGATTGTAAAAAAGAAGCCCAAAAATATATAGGAATGTAAGTGAGGATATACCTTAAAATAATCAGATAACAATATTGAAGAGATTACGAAGAAAAAGAAAGAACTGATAACAGGAAATTAGGTTACCAGTTCTTCTTTTTTATTTCCAAATACCAAAATCAGAAAGTATAGTTTCGGTTATTTCAGTAGCCTGACTTCCGGTTGCGTTGGAAGGAGCTTGAATATTTGTAGCAAAGTAGTAAGTATTATTATCTGATTCAATGTATCCGACAAACCAGCCATTGACATCTTTACCATTGACACG
>CAJMOO010000119.1 GCA_905215045.1 uncultured bacterium
ACATTATCAAGAAAAGGAAAGAATTATTTACTTGGAGTACATATCGCGGATGTATCCGAATATGTAACAGAGTACTCTCCATTAGATAAAGAAGCGTTAAAACGAGGAACGAGTGTATATCTTGTAGACCGTGTGATTCCGATGCTTCCGCATCAGCTATCGAATGGAATCTGTTCCTTAAATCAGGGATGCGACAGATTGGCATTAAGTTGTATCATGGAAGTTGATCCAAGCGGAAAGGTTGTCGATCATCAGATCGCGGAAACATTGATCAACGTCGATCATCGTATGACATATACATCCGTAGCTAAAATCTTGGATGGAGATATGGAAGAACGTAACAAATACGAAGATTTTGTAGAAATGTTTGAATTAATGAAGGAATTATCTGACATTTTAAGACATCGTCGTCATGAAAGAGGAAGCATTGATTTTGACTTCCCAGAATCTAAGATCATTTTGGATGAAAAAGGCCGACCAGTTGATGTTTATCCACAGGTAAGAAATGCAGCAACAAAGATCATAGAAGATTTTATGCTGTGTGCCAATGAAACGATCGCGGAAGAATTTTACTGGAGAGAGATTCCATTTTTATATCGAATCCATGAGATTCCAGACCATGAGAAGATTGACAAATTACAGGTGTTTTTACAAAACTTTGGAATTTACTTAAAGAGCAGTCATGATGAGATTCATCCAAAGGAAGTACAGAAGTTACTGACAAAGATCGAAGGAACACCAGAAGAACCATTGATCAGTCGTTTGACATTAAGATCCATGAAACAGGCAAAATATTCTGCATACAGCTCTATGCATTTTGGATTGTCCACAAGATATTACTGCCATTTTACATCACCGATCCGAAGATATCCGGATCTTCAGATTCACAGGATCATCAAGGAAACTCTGCATAATAAATTTACAACAAGACGATTCAGCCATTACGATGCAATTCTGCCAAAAGTAGCAGAACAGTCATCTAAGATGGAACGCCGTGCAGAAGAAGTCGAGAGAGAAGTATGTAAGCTTAAGAAAGCGGAATACATGAGAAGAAGGATTGGAGAAGTACATGAAGGAATCATTTCCGGTGTGACAAACTGGGGAATCTATGTGGAACTTCCAAATACGATTGAAGGAATGGTGCATGTATCCATTCTTCCGGGAGACTATTATTACTATGATGAGAAGACGTATTCCATGGTAGGAGAAAGAACTGGAAGGACATTTAAATTAGGAGAGAAAGCGAAGATCCGTGTCAAAGATGTGGATATGATGCTTAAGAATATTGATTTTGAGTTAGTGGAGGATGATGATTATGAGCAAAGCGAAGACGGATGGAATTAAACTCATTGCAAACAATAAAAAAGCAAGACATGATTATTTTGTAGAAGACAGTTTTGAAGCAGGGATCGTACTTCATGGAACCGAAGTAAAATCCTTAAGGCAAGGACACTGCAGCATCAAAGAATCCTTTGTTGATATTGATAATGGAGAAGTATTTATTCATCAGATGCATATCAGTCCTTATGAAAAAGGAAATATCTTCAACAAAGATCCACTTCGTACAAGAAAACTATTATTGCATAAATCTGAGATTTCTAAGATGATCGGACAGATCAATCAGAAAGGATATACATTGATTCCGTTAAAAGTATACTTTAGTGGAAGTTTGGTGAAAGTTCAGATCGGATTATGTAAAGGTAAGAAACTCTACGACAAACGACAGGATATCTCAAAGAGAGATCAGTTAAGAGAAGCACAGAGAGACTTCAAAGTGCGTAATTTTGGATAAAGACTTGACATCTTATACAAGACACTATATAATATAATTTCGAGACTGGGAAAGTTCTCAGTCTCGAACCAAGCTTATTAATTCCGGGCTAGTAAAGGTTTCGACAGGGGTTATGAAGCTTGAGGAGCCATTGGGAGGGACCACCTTACGGTACAAACTTAAATATAAACGCAGATAATAAATTAGCGTACGCTGCCTAGTTTGCAGCAGTCAGCTCCGGATCACCTGCAGTCTGGAATCCTGGCTTCAAACATGCAGGACCCTTGATCGGTCAAGCTTTGTGCCGGTTAAAGTATTGATGAAGCTACTGAAGCTGTGATCCTGTTAGTCGGAGCACGGTAGAGGGAATGAAAGAAGACTGACTGTAATGGGAGAGCCTCATGTGAATTGGCTTTTGGACGCGGGTTCGATTCCCGCCTAGTCCATTCTTAAACCTCACGTTTTTACGTGGGGTTTTCTTTTTTCATGTTGCATTCGTGTTGCAATATATTTTCAAAGTATGCATCAATCGTATCATCAACCTTGATACGTTCGGATGAAAAGGTCTGCTGATATACAGGCACGTTCGATCTGACGGGAACGGATCTTTCGCTGATAAGCTTTATATTTCGGAGAATAAGTGATGATCAGATTTTCATCCATGTTCTCAGTGACAACAGGGATTTTTTTATATTGTAGAAATGAGAGATGAACTTGCTCCAGATGCGAACATCAGACATAGACCACTTTTATTAGAGGAAATTGATAAATATGTGACAGTGATCGGAGATGCATCGAAAGTTTCTACGATTACAAATGCTGTGTATGAAGGGTATCCTGTGGCGTTAGATATCTAGAGAAATAAAAACATATTTATAAGAAAAATCATAAAGGCATTGGATGTTTTTTAGAAATATCTGGTGCCTTTATTTTGTGCTATAATGAGAATAAAAATTGATAGAATAAAATGTAAGGGGAAGAAATAAGTGAAACGATGTAAAATTACTGCAATCCGCAAAACAGAATATAAAGACTTAATGGAAAAGTATGAAAATCCTATGGAGAATGCTTGCGATATAGAAGAGGGGCAAGTATTTATTGCAGAAGGATGGAAACGACCAGAAGGATTTTGTGAAAGTGCATGGGAGAGTATCTCTCCGTTTGTTATGACATTAGTTTATGGAGGCAGCGATATTTATGAAGGATGGATGAAAAATAAAAAATCAGCAATGATCAGCTGTAATGATGGATTCCGCCCGGTTAGTTTTTATATCGAAGTGTTGGAAGATGAAAGAAGCTAGAGTTTTATTTTAAGAAGGAATATGGTACTATTGATTATAAATATGGGGTTTAGATGTTAAATTAATATGGGACAGATTAGAAGGACAAAATGAGATGGTGCGGCAATCCAGATTTGTAATTATGAGAATGTACAATAATTTTCATTTGACTTTTTCAAAAAATCAAAATATAATAAAAAATGAACGAGTAGCAAACGAACGTAAATCCAGTTTTTGCTGCTCGTTTTTCTATTTTTACAATCATAAAATGTCATTAAAAAGTGTGTAGCCAATCAGCGTAAGACCAGCTTATTCTGATGAACTACATTCTTTTTTTATGCAAAAAAGGAGGAAAAATTAAAAATGGCAGAAAGTAACAAGATGAAGGATATGCCAGTCAATAAGCTCATGATCCAGATGGGAATTCCAATGATCTTATCAATGGCATTGCAGGCAGTCTACAATATTGTAGATAGTGCTTTTGTAGGTAACATGACAGAAGGAAGCGAGGCAGCCTTAAATGCCTTGACGCTTGTATTTCCAGTTCAGATGCTGATGGTTGCGATAGGGATTGGAACAGGAGTAGGAACCAATGCACTTCTTGCAAGAACACTCGGACAGGGAAATCATAAAAAAGCAGGTAAGGTTGCTGGAAACAGTTTGTTTTTAGGCGGGATCATTTATGTGGTCTGTTTGCTCTTTGGAATCTTTGGAGTTAAAATATACATTTCATCACAGACGGTTGATCCGCAAGTAATCTCTATGGGAACAAGTTATCTTAGGATATGCTGTATCATTTCCATGGGAATCATTTTCTTTTCTCTATTTGAAAAGTTGTTACAGGCAACAGGGCGTTCGCTCTATTCAACAATCGGTCAGGTTGCGGGAGCAGTGGTAAATATCATCCTTGATCCGATTATGATCTATGGGATTGGACCTGTTCCAGAAATGGGGGTTCAAGGTGCAGCTTATGCAACGGTCATCGGACAGGTAGCATCCGCAGTGTTATTGTTTATCTTTCATATAAAATTAAACAAAGAATTTGAACATGGAGCAAAGTATATGAAGCCAGATGTTGGAATTATCAAAGAAATATATGCGATTGGACTTCCAGCGATCATTGCACAGGCATTGATGTCAATTATGGTATATGTAATGAATCTTATTTTAAAATTCAGTCCTTCTGCCCAGACGGCCTACGGATTGTTCTATAAAGTACAGCAGTTTGTCTTATTCTTAGCATTTGGACTAAGAGATGCGATTACGCCGATCATAGCATTTGCTTATGGAATGGGAAGTAAAAAGA
>CAJMOO010000120.1 GCA_905215045.1 uncultured bacterium
AACTAAATTGTTTGCTTAGAAGCTGCATCAGATTATAATTTGTTTTCCATAATGCCTCTATGATCGTATAACTTTCTCCTGTCTCTTTATCCGCACCTCTGATACCATTCAAAAATCGATCAGAAAAATTTCCCCATCCACTATATTTTAACTGGCAGATTTTCTTAATCTGCTCTTTATCAAATACCTCTGGATATTCTCTTTCAATCATTCTCCTCATCATTTTGGAATCATCATCGTAGATTGTTTTCCATTTAATGATTTCTTCTATGATTTCTTTGTAATGGTCTTTTTCTATTTCGTCTCCTACTACTTGTTTTTTTAAATCTAAATAGGATGTAAGAGCTGATTTAAAATCAATATCAAATCCACTGATATCTTCCTGTACAAGTTCTGGATCTTCCATCTTTAAGTATTCTAAGATTCTCTTTCCTGTCACTTTTGCCTTTGTGCAGAATAAATCTTTATAAATTCTCTGTTTTAATTCCACAGAGATTTTATTTCCTCGTATTTTTAGATTATTCAGTTCATTTAGTACCATATATTTTGAATATAACAAAGAGTTTTTAGGAAGCACATCTTCTCCGATCAGATATGTACATTTATTTGTCATTCGCTCTATAAATTCTTTATTTGATTTTTCTACATCTACTTTATCTTTGAAGTTCCATGGATAAATCCTTCCTTCTTCTTTTCGTATCATCCATGAATTAGAACCTTCTTCTTTATGTCTTCTGCTTAATGGTCCTACATAATATGGAATCTTAAATTTTGCAATGGATATGATCTTATCGGCTGTTGTTCCATACTGGTCTTCTTGTTTCAAAAAATCTAAATATTCTTTTGCATTGTCTAGTATTTTTATCAATTCCTGAAGATGAACCTGGTTGGGAATTGTTCCATTTTCTTTTGATCGTGCTAATGGCAGGAGTGTTTGATTTTCTGTTTCTTTCTTTAATTTTTCTAATACTTCCTCGTCTTCTTCGTTTGGAACAATTGTAGATAGAATCTTTTGCAATCCTTTATAAAAATCTTCCTCTGATTTACATCTACTCAATTTATATGTATAACCATTTTTTCGAATAGCTCCAATATAATTTCCATAGCCATTCTTTTCGTTTATTCCATTAAAAAATGCTTGATACACTTCATCTTTACAGTATTTTTTCATAACGTTTTTTAATATATGCAGGTTTTCCCCATGTTTCTCATACGATTTTACCTTTGCAAATGACAGATAGTCTTCTCCATCTAAGATCTCGACTAATACACTCCAATCATATACACCTTTGATTCTATCAATCACACCCGCATAATCAGGATAATTTTCTTCGATTGCTGGCATAACCTCATCTTCATACTTTGCTTCTGTAAATTTAAAACTTTTTGTACTGATTTCTTCCAATGGTTGATGAAATATTTTACTAATATCACCTTTTAATCCTACAATTAATTTACTTAAATTAGTAATGATTGCCTTCCCACATTTCTGTTGTTCTTTATCCTCTGCTGGAGTACATTCAAATAATTGTGCAATTTGTTTTGCCTTTACTGATTTTGCAGTTTTTTTATCACTTAGTATTCTTTCTAACTCACTTATATCTGTTAGATTAATTTCATATTCTGACACAGAATTAAATTCCTTTATCATTTCTCCACAGACAAATGATAAATTTTTTACATCGCTGATACTTCCATTAATCAAAAAATGTCCTCTATTTTTCAAAATATGATGGCATGCTAAATATATCAGACGGATATCATGCGGTTCTGAATTCTCAATTAATTCTTTTCTCAAATGATATATCGTTGGATATTCTTTATGATAATCAATATCTGTATATTCTTTCTCTACAAATAATGGATATTTCTCTCCTGTAGATTTATCTTCAAAATGTAGTCTGCTCTCATTTAATCTTATAAAAAATGTAGGATCTTTCTTTGCAATTTCTTCTGAAAATAATTCCTGTAATAAATCAATTCTTTGTTTCTTTCTTGATAATCTTCTCCGATTTGAGCGTTTCATCCTTCGTTCTGCTGCCGTATCTGCTGCTTCAAATAAACGGATTCCCCACATTCTCTTTCCTGCATATTTGCAAAGATTATAATCCTCATCTGTCACTGCCCATCCTACAGAATTTGTTCCTATATCTAATCCTAAATAATACTTTTTATCCATTTTCATACCTCTCCATTCTTGACAAAAGAAATCAATCTGCCTATAATAAAAATATCTCAATTGATTACCATATGAGATTACACTACACGGTTCAAATAACGAATTTTCGTAGTCGCCCTTTTTAGGGTTCCACATGGTGGTGGATTTAAACTCGCTTCGGCGAGTTTTTTTTATTATAAAAAAAAATTACTGTACTGTTAATCTGTCTCTATTATATCTCTTTTTATATGTATTACTCAACATAATCGTTGTGTTTTTTATTATTTTTGTACATTTTTTTCTTTTATAATCTCTGTTTTTCATTATTTTTAAACAAAAAGAAGACATTTCTGTATTTTTGAAATGTCTTCTTTTTTATTTTTTATAATATTCAATTAATCTCTAACCTTAATATGCACTTCACGAAGCTGCTGTTCTGTAATTTCGTTTGGTGCTCCACACATCAGATCCTGTGCTGTTCCGCTCATTGGGAAGGCGATGATCTCTCGGATGTTTTCTTCGTTGCGAAGTAACATGATCATACGGTCTACTCCTGGTGCCATTCCTGCATGAGGTGGTGCACCGAACTGGAATGCATTGTATAATGCTCCGAATTTGTCTTTTAATGTTTCTTTGTCATATCCGGCAATATCAAATGCTTTTTCCATGATTTCCATGTCGTGGTTACGAACGGCTCCGGATGATAATTCTACTCCGTTACATACGATATCATACTGGTATGCTAAGATATCTAATGGATCTTTTTCATTTAATGCTTCTAATCCACCCTGTGGCATAGAGAATGGGTTATGTGTAAATCCTAATTTACCTGTTTCTTCATCGATCTCGTACATTGGGAAATCATTGATGTAGCAGAAACGGTATGCGTCTTTTTCTAACAGGTCTAATCTGCTTCCTAATTCGTTACGAATCTGTCCTGCGTAGATGCATGCAGCTTTTTCTGGTGCTGCGATGAAGAAGATTGTGTCTCCTACTTCTAATCCAGCCATCTCGGCTAATTCCATCTTCATATCATCTGGAATAAACTTATCGATAGGTCCTTTGTATTTCATTTCTTCTTTGACTTCTAAGTATCCAAGTCCACCCATACCGATTGACTGAGCGAATTTTAACAGTTTTTCATGCTGTCCTTTGGAAAGTTTTGCATGAACGTTGATCGCACGTACTGTCTGTCCGTGGAATGGTTTGAATGTACATCTCTGGAAGAAATCAGTAACATCGATGATTCTTAATGGGTTACGAAGATCTGGTTTATCACTACCGAACTGCAGCATTGCTTCTTTGTAGCTGAAGATTGGGTATGGTGCTTCTGTAATCTTGCTTCCTTCTGGTGCAAATTTCTTAAATGTCTCTGTTAATACTTCTTCTCCGATCTTGAAGACATCTTCCTGTGTTGCGAAAGCCATCTCAAAGTCTAACTGATAGAATTCTCCTGGAGAACGATCTGCACGGGCATCTTCATCTCTGAAACATGGTGCGATCTGGTAATATTTATCAATTCCAGATACCATCAGTAACTGTTTGTACTGCTGTGGTGCCTGTGGTAATGCATAAAATTTACCTTTGTATTTTCTTGATGGTACAACGTAGTCACGAGCTCCTTCTGGTGATGATGCACAAAGGATTGGTGTCTGCACTTCTACGAATCCCATATCTTCCATCTTTTCTCTTAAGAAACGGATCACTTTAGATCTGAATAAGATGTTATCTTTTACCTTTCTGTTTCTCATATCAAGATAGCGGTATTTTAAACGAACATCTTCACGAATCTCTTTACTTGTTGCGATCTCAAATGGAAGATCTCTGTATACTTTTCCTAAGATATCGATCTTATGTGCTTCTAATTCGATCGTTCCTGTAGGAATTTTAGGGTTGTATGTTTCTTCGTCTCTGTGCTGGATCACACCTTCTACGGATAAACATTCTTCTTTTCTTACATGATCTAATAAACTTGTATCTCTTAATACGACCTGCATTACTCCATACATATCGCGTAAGTCGATAAATGATACTCCACCGTGGTCACGGATAT
>CAJMOO010000121.1 GCA_905215045.1 uncultured bacterium
TCCGTAACACCCTGGCTGATCGGAAGTTTGATCGTTGTCTGGGATGTTGTTCCGTGTTTTTATGAGTTAAATGAGTTGCTTCTTCGGCAATCCAGATCTCTGTGTCCCATTCAATCTTTGAATAAACCTGGAGCATCTTTTTTGTCATTGCATTTGAATGATGGATTCCTTTAACTCTGTACCTTTTCTGCATTATCCGTCATCTCCTGATGTTTCAAATATGCTTGTGCAACTTCTGAATCAACTTTTAGATAAATATCATAAATGCTTGAGCTGAAAGCCTCATTTCGATAACTAGGATTCATTGTTAAGAAATATGGTTATGACACAAAGACTAGTCCCTCATTGTTAGCAACGATCTTGCATTTCTTTGCAGGGAAATCCTTGCTTCCCATTCCAACAAATTAATCTCTTTGCACCAAAAGAATATTTTTTTAAAAATCCCACAGCCAAAAGACTGCGGGATCATCCTTCTTACTCTTTCCACAAAATGAGAATGCTCCTATAAGTTTTAATGTCTGTTCCAGTAACCGTGGATCGGTCTGATTATTGATCCGAAGAACAGCCT
Organism: uncultured bacterium; assembly: GCA_905215045.1. The sequence goes on from CAJMOO010000121.1 coordinate 569, forward strand.
GTCCGATTTGAAGTTCCATTGCTGCAGCAGGGTTTTTGATCTGCACAATATCTTCTTTAGAAGACGGTCCATAAAGATCGGTTGACTGATCTGAAATGCTCTTCATTTTTACAATTTTCTGATGAATCGCCTGAAACCTGTCTTTTTCTGCTAGTTCTGGAAATTCACAAGCCTGCTTGCGAAAACGGCGGACCTAGTAAAAGGGAGCTTAAGTTTTTTCTACTCGCAATAACCTCAATGTCTTAAGGTCCCTGGGAACCTAAGTCCTTTTTGACATTATTTATGAATTACAGGAATTTCTATTTACATAAAATAATAATTATCTCTATTTACTTCTATTTTTCTTATTTTAAACCCATGCGAATGATCTTTAAATCCTGGAACTATTGCTTGATATTTCTTTTTTACTTTCCTTGCTTTTTTATAACTACTATAATATCCTATATTCATAGATGCTATTCCTTTGTTTTGCTTTTCGTATATTAAATTATAAACATACATATTTATTACATATCTCCTTTCAAATCGTCACTGCAAAAATAACCATCTTTCCACTCCTCATGATTTATTATATATTTACTTATGTAAAAGTCTTCCTCATGTCCTATAAATCTTGGTTGTGTTTTAAATCTTTCTATTGCTTTTTGAGCTAATTGTTCAGATGAATATACTGCAATTACCTGTTCATCAGATTTTCCACTCTCTTCATCTAAATACCACCAACTCAGTTCATACACTATCATTTTATTTTTCCTCCTCATAATTTATTTCCTATGATATTTTATTATACGGCTATATTCTGATTTAGATCCTTTGCGCCAATTCCCTTTTCCGTATTTTTCATTTAGTATTCTTGTTGCATATTGTTTTTTACTTTCTCCTTTCTTTTGTTTTTTATATTTTGACCACTCTGGTGCATTTGTGGATCTTTCTTTCTTGCTCTTTTTTGATTCACCTTTATTTTTAGTATTACTTTTTGATTTACTTTTACTATACATTATCCTATTAAATGTTCTCCATGTAAGCCATACAGATATTTTAGTTTTAAAAGTAACTCTTTTTCCTGCATATCGTGTCTTGATTCTTCGTCTTTTCCAAGTTGAATATGATACATAAAATACCACTCCTCCGGCAACTATCTTTACTAACGTATACAATGCCACTGCATAATGTCCACTAGGATCCACATAATTCACTGGATTGTTTGCACAATACACGTATAAATGTTGCGTATCAGGTTTATCATTTTCTCCATGATAAGTATCTTCTGTTAGGAATCTTCCATCTTCTGGATTATAATATCTGGCATTCAGATAATACAATCCCGTACTCTGATCATAAATCCCACCAGTATAGCTCACTTCATTTTTCGCCTGATCATCACCCTGGATCGTTGTCTCTCCAAAATCCGTATATTGATAAGTCGCATCTGCACTTCCATCTTCTTTTACAAGACTGCTTGTACTTCCCTGGATATCTTTGTTGTACAGATAATATTGTGTTGCATTCTGTTGAAATCTTTCTGTTGCGAGGACATTTCCATCGGTTCCAATCAGATTCTGTGAGTTTTGCTTTCCATTCGCATCAGTTGTGTAAGCTACAACTCCATCCTGATAATAATAGTTGATTGTCTCATCTACATCGACCTTCTGGATTCTCTGTCCTTCTCCATTATAGCTATTCTGCTGGATCACGGCAGTTTTTCTGTCTTTCGTCACGGACACCTGACTTAATCTGTTTTCTGCATCATATACATAAGTCTGATTCTCACCAGTCTTTGTGTTCTTTACATCTGTCTGGTTTCCATTCATATCGTAATCATACTGACGAACTTCTTCTACCGCAGTTCCTTTTTCTTTCGTGGATGTCTTTAACTGATCCAGTCCATTATAAGTATACGATATTGTCGTTGTTCCATCATCTTCTTTGAGCCGGTTTCCAACATTATCATAGGTATATGTGACCGTCTTTGTCTTATCATCCTTGCTATGATCTGTTGTTACAGTCTTTGTCAGTCGTCCAAGTGTATCATAAGTATAAGATTTTGTCTCATTAACTTTGTCCGAATCTTCCTTCGGATAGTTATTGACCTGCGTTTTCTCTGTGATATTAGAGTTCTTATCATAGCTGTACTGATAAGATTCCATCACTTTGCCTGTCTCAAGATCTGTGTAAGTCATCTCTTTGACACGGTCAAGGCTGTCATAAGTGTAGTCTTTCTTCACTGCCTGATCACTGCTGTTTAACAGATCTCTGTAGTCTTTGATCTCTTTGACTTTGCCATAGCTGTCATAAGTATAGCTTCGTACCGTCTTTTCTGTACTGGTGTCTGCTGACTGAACTTCTCCTTTGATCTTTGTCAGCCATCCGTTCTGGTCATATTCATAGGATAACGCATGAACTCCATTCTTGGTCGTTGGATAGGTAACCTTTGTAAGCTTTCCATCACTGTCGTAATGGTATCTGATCTGGTGTGCTTTGATCTCATCTGCTGTCGGTTCGTTTTCCTGACTTAGCTCTGCATATCCTGTGGTCTGTCCCCTGCTGTCATACTGATATTCTGTGTAACGTACGGCTGTTTCCTCTGCTCCGTCGATCTGATAGTCAATACTTTCTAACAGTCTGTCATTGATATCGTAACTGTAGACCGTCTTTAAGGTCTTCTCTCCGATACTTTCTCCTGCTTCCCCTGCTTCATAAGATTCTGTCTTGATCAGGCGGTTCTTCCTGTCATAATCAAATGTCTTATAACCGCCGTCTGCATAGGTTTCCCTGATCTTATTTCCGTTTGTGTCATAACTGTAAGCTGTTGTGATCTGTTCTTCTCCGTCTCCAAGATCCGTAGTGCTTTCTGTCAGTCCTGCTTCATTTGTCACTTCTTTGTTGACATGTCCGTTGGCATCTTTGACACTGGTCGTGGTCTTTCCATCCGCTCCCATATCATAAGAAATGCTGTTGCTGATGGTTTCGTTTCCATTCTTTCTGCTGACACCTGTGACACGGTTCTGGTCATCATAAGTATAGGTTGTGACATTTCCGTTTCCATCGGTCACAGCACTCTCATTTCCATTAACATCATATGCAGTCTCATTGATGATCGTATCTTTTCCTGTGGTGATACTGTCTCCATCAACCACCGGCTGGCTGATCGTATGGGTTGTTTTTCCTTCTTTGTTGTATAACGTCAGGGAGATCTTTCCTTCTCCATCGGTGCTGCTTCCAAGGGTAACCGCTGCGATCTCTTTTCCGTCTTCGGTAAAGACATGATCCGTATAGATACCACTGTTTAAGGTACGGACTGCATTGCCTGCATGGTCTGTCCATGTCTTGTCTGTCATGGTTCCATTGACTTTGGTTGTCTGTACCTGAAGATCTTTATAGGTCTTTGTTCCTTTCATGGTATGGATCACGGCAGTTTCATATCCATATGAAGTTTCTGTTGTTTTTGTCGCATCGTCTGCATCTTCCTTTGCAATGGTTACTCGGTTTCTGTTGTCATAATGATACTCGGTTGTAACCCCTGCACTGCTTGTCTCTGATGTGACTGAGCCGTTTGCATTATAGCTCTTTGTCTCTGTCTGAACGGTATCCTTTCCTTCCTGAT
>CAJMOO010000122.1 GCA_905215045.1 uncultured bacterium
GTGCAGACGGAATCGCGGTTGGAATGACGACAAGTATCCCGTCGCATAATCTGGGCGAAGTTGTCGATGCAGTGAAAGCCTATATGCGCAAGGAAAGCATTACAAATGAAGAACTGATGGAATATATTGAAGGACCGGATTTCCCAACAGGTGGTATTGTGATCAATAAAAAAGATCTGCTTAATATTTATTCATCAGGAAGCGGAAAAATAAAATTAAGAGGAAAAGTCACTTTAGAACCTGCGAAAAAACGAGGAGAAAAAGATAAACTTGTAATTTCAGAGATTCCATATACAATGATCGGAAATAACATATCAAAATTTTTATCTGATATTGTGGCACTGATCGAGAATAAAGTAACAACAGATATTTTGGATATTTCAAATGAATCATCAAAAGATGGAATCAGAATTGTTCTGGAACTGCGAAAAGGAGCAGATGTGGAACGCTTGAAAAATCTGTTATACAAGAAGACAAAACTAGAAGATACATTTGGCGTTAATATGCTTGCGATCGTCAATGGACGTCCGGAAACCCTGGATTTAAAAGGAATCATTGAAAATCATACACAGTTCCACTATGAAGTTACAAGAAGAAAATATAAAACATTATTAAATAAGTTATATGAACAGCGGGAGATCAAAGAAGGATTAATAAAGGCATGTGATATGATCGACTTAATCATTGAGATCATCCGAGGCAGTAAAAGCCAGAAGGAAGTAAAGGCGTGTCTTACAAAAGGTGATGTTGGAAATATCAGATTCCAGTCATCAGATTCTATGATCGAAGCGACAAAACTTTCTTTTACAGATAAACAGGCGAGTGCGATCCTTGATCTGAAATTATACCGCCTGATCGGTTTAGAAATTCTGATGCTTAAGGAAGAATATGAAGAGATTCTTGCAAAGATTGCAGAATATGAAGACATTTTAGATAATGAAAAATCATTAAAAAATGTAATCCGAAAAGAGTTGGATGCAATCAAAAAAGAATTTGGAACACCAAGAAAAACTGTAATTGAAGATGCAAAAGAGGCGGTTTATGTTGCAGCACCGATCAAAGAAGAAACTGTTTATTTTGTAATGGACCGTTTTGGATATTCTAAGACAATGGATAAAGCAACATACCAGAGAAATAAAGAAAATATCTTAAAGGAATACAAATTTATCGTGCCATGTATGAACACAGACAAAATTTGTGTGTTTACGAATCTGGGATTGATGCACCAGATTAAGGTTCTTGATATTCCGGCAGGAAAATTCCGTGATAAAGGGGTGCCAATTGATAATCTCTGTAATTATGACAGTGCAAAAGAATATATTATACAGGTTCTTGATGCACAGACTATGATTCATAATACTTTGTTATTTGCAACGGCAAAGAGCATGTTAAAAGTGATGGATGGAGAATTGTTAAATGCTTCAAAGAGAACTGTCCAGGCAACGAAATTATCAGAAGATGAACTGATCGCTGTGATTGCAGCTAACTGGAGTGAAGAATCAGAAGATAAAGTTGTTTTGCAGACAAAAGATGGTGTATTCTTAAAATTCCCATATGCAGAGATTCCAAAAAAGAAGAAAAGTGCACTTGGAGTACGTGGAATGAAGTTGTCAAAAGACGATCTTGTCACAAATGTTTATGTTATGGATGCACAAAACATAAGTTCCATTATGTATAAAGAGAAAGAACTCGAATTTAACAGATTAAAACTATCAAAACGAGATACAAAAGGAACGAAAGTCCGCAGATAAAACAGAAAGGAAATGCTATGAAAGTTGATCTGATCATACCAACTTACAAACCTGGAGAAAAATTTAAAAAATCATTAAAACGACTTGCATTGCAGACGAGAAAACCAGACAGGATTATTTTGATCAATACAGAAGCACAGTATTTTGATGAAGAGATGATACGTCCATATGACAATGTGGAAGTACATCATATCAAAAAAGAAGAATTTGATCATGGGGCAACAAGAGATTATGGAGCTTCACTTGCAGAGGATGCAGATATTTTAATGTTTATGACAGACGATGCAATCCCAAAAGACAAATATCTTGTAGAAAATCTGCTTAAGGCGTTTGATAATGAAAATGTTTCAGCGGCATATGGAAGACAGATGGCTGATCCGAAGAAGAATTATATTGAATATTATACACGAATCTTTAATTATCCAGAAGAAAGCAGGATTAAAACCAAGGAAGATCTTGACACACTTGGGATCAAAACGTTTTTCTGCTCGAATGTATGCAGCGCTTATAGAAAGACAGATTATGATGCAATGGGTGGATTTGAGCATAAGACGATCTTTAACGAAGATATGATCATGGCATCTAAGTTAATTGAAGATGGAAAGGCAGTTGCTTATCAGGCAGATGCAAGAGTCTGGCACTGGCATGATTACAAAGCAATGCAGCAGCTTCACCGCAATTTTGATCTTGCAGTATCACAGGTAGATCATGGTGGATTGTTCCTGAAAGTAAAATCTGAATCAGAGGGAGTGAAAATGGTGATCTCGACAATAAAACATCTGATGGTGAAAGGAAAGATTTATCTCATCCCCAAATATGTGATTGATTCAGGTTTTAAATTAATTGGATATAAACTTGGAAGAAATTATACAAAACTTCCAAAATGGATGATCTTAAAGCTGACAATGAATAAAACATACTGGAATCTTAACGAAAACTTAATAAAATGACCTACAGTTTTTAATGATTCTGTGATATAATGAGTAACCGAAAGCAGTCAATTGCGAGGAGGACACGAATGAAGATTAAGAAGTTTAAGATTATCCTAAGCATCTTTCTGGTAATCGGAATTGCCGTTGGAGGAGTGCTTGGATATTATGATGCACGATTAGAGGCATCAGTAAATCAGGGGAAATCATTAAGCACAGTTGACGTTGGAGATAATCTTACGTTTAACAAAGATGTTGTGAATATTTTGCTTGTAGGATCTGACCATGGTGCGATCAAAGGGGATCATGGGCGTTCAGACAGTATTATGATCGCTACAGTGAATTTTAAGAGTAAAGAATTAAAACTGACATCATTAATGAGAGACATGTATGTTGAGATTCCGGGACATGGACATAATAAGCTGAACGCAGCATATGCATTTGGCGGAGTTGAGCTGTTATATAAGACGATTGCAAAGAACTTTGGAATTAAGATTGATAATTACTGTGTTGTTGACTTCTCAACATTTGAGAAAGTTATCAATAAAGTCGGCGGAGTAGAAATTTCATTAGAAGAAAAAGAAGCCAAATATCTGAATACAACAAACTACATTTCCAAGAAGAAATACCGCAATGTTAAAGTTGGAAAACAGACATTGAATGGAAATCAGGCATTAGGTTATGCCAGAGTCCGTTATGTTGTATCTAAGAAATACGGAGATGGAGACTTTGGAAGAACTGGACGTCAGAGAGCAGTACTTCAGGCTGCATTGAATAAAGTATTACAGCAGAATCCGGCAACGATTGCAAATATTGCATTAGATGCTTTGAAAGATGTATCTACCGATATGAATGCAAGTTATTTGAAAGCACTTGTATTAAAAGTCATAAAGATGGGAACAACCGAGATTGATCAGATGAGAGTTCCGTTAGAAGGTACTTATAAGATGGGACGTGCACAAAGTAATATGTTTGTATTCTTCATAAACTTTGAGGCAAATAAAGCAGCACTTAATTACTTCCTGTTTGATAAAGGAACTGAAAAAGACTGGGTTAAAGAATATGGTGGAACTTCAAGTGTAGAAACATTTGGATATGGAAGTGCATCTTCAGATTCAACATCTTCAGGATCAACGTCCAGTACATCTAGTACAAGCAGTTATCGTTCAAACTATAATGTTGATACGAGTGATTACACAACAAGCAGTACAAGAAGATCAACTTATACAACAGAGAGTACAAGTACGCATCACAGAAGTACAGAAAGTACAACCTCAGAGCCTTCAACATCAAGGGTGACAACAGCAGAACATCATAGCACAACAGCAGCAGCGACAGAGTCAAAACCGTCAGGTGAAGAAGAATAAATTAAAACAGGTCAAAATGAAAATGTGTCAAGAAAGAATCGCTGTCAGATTATATTCTTTCTTGACACATATTTGTATAATTGGTAGAATAAAAAAAGTTACCAAT
>CAJMOO010000123.1 GCA_905215045.1 uncultured bacterium
TGCTCTTTTCTCCTGGTGCAGATGGTCCTGCTGAAGCAACATCGTCTGCTCCTAATACTTCTGCTGTTTCGATATCATCTTCCATCTCAACTTCATCAGCTGCTGGACGGAATGTGAAGATATCTCCATTGTAATTACCGTAGATATATAATACTCCGGCACCCTGATCTGCATCTCTTGTTAATGCGATCGCCTGGTCTACACTTGGAGACTGGAATACATCACCAACTGCACATCCATCAATCATACCTTTTCCTACATATCCTAAGAATAATGGAAGATGTCCTGATCCACCACCTGTGACAATACCTACTTTACCTTCTTTTTTATGTTTAGAAACAAGAACCTGTAAGTCTCCATCTACACATGCAAGATCGTCTTTATGTGCGATATAGATTCCTTCTAACATTTCTTTGATATAATTATCTGGCTGGTTGATAATTTTCTTCATTGCATACTCTCCTTCTTCTATGTAAGCGATTATTTGTTAGGGAATTTGATCTGAGATGGATATTCCCATTTCTGTAATTCTTCTGGTGGGAAGAAGTATGGTTCTTCACCCTGTCCTGCACAAAGTGCATTGTAGTATAACTGAGCTAATTCTTCGATATAAGCAGCTCTTAAGTATGCATCATAGATGTCACCCTGAGATACAGCCACTGCTCCATGTCCTTGTAATAAGAATACGTCTGCTTCCTGAACTGGTTCAATAACGCTATCAGACAGATCTGTTGTTCCTGGACGTCCGTAAGGAGCTACTGGGATTCTGGATTTTGTTACACCTAAGTTAGCGATTTCATATACAACCGCTGGAATTGGTTTGTTTAATACAGCGAATGTTGTTGCATACATAGAATGTGTATGGCAGATTGCATTCACATCTGGTCTTGTTTTGTAAATCTGAAGATGCATTAAAGATTCACTTGTTGGACGAAGTCCTGATTCATTTTCAATAACATTTGCATCAAGATCAAGAACAACCATATCTCTTGCTGTTAATAAATCTCTATCTACCTGTGTTGGTGTGATCACTACATATCCTGTTTCTGGATCTCTTGCACTTAAGTTTCCAGATAAATGTTTACATAATCCTTCTTTTTGAGCACGTTTTGCCATAGCTACAACGTCTTTTTTTAATGATTCTAACATTTCTTCTTCTCCTTTTTTCGTTTTTGAATAAGTTTAATAATATCTTCTGGCTTTTTCGCTTTCCTTAAAAGCTGCAAGCTTTTTTTATCTTCAATAATGTGATTTAACTGTTCTAACACTTCCAGATGTTTCGTTGGATCAGGAGTTCCGATCATAATGACGACATCCGCTTCCATATATCCGTAAACATCCGTTCTCTCTGGCATCGTAAGCAATGATAAGCATACTCTTTTCGCTCCATCATCAACCCCTGCATGCGCAATGATCACTCCGTCTGCGATCATGATAAATGGTTTATCTACTTTTATATTGTCAATTGCCTTCTGAACATATCTCTCTGTGATATCCCCTCGATCCAACAACGGCTTGGCCACCGTTTGGATCGCATCTTCCCAAGGAAGTACATGATCTAATACCTGTACCGTTTCCTCTACTAAAACATCTTTCAGCCCAATCTGAAACTTCGTTCTTACATTGTCGGATTTTTCCTCTTCTGTCTCTGGATTGAGTGCTACTGCGAATTCCCTTTTCAGAGCTTCTTCATCCTTAATATCTGCATATTTTCGAACGACATTTAATAATGTAGAAACATCTAGCTTACGAGGAACGATCCCAACTAATTCTCCCATGACTTTGTCCCTGAATTTCATCTTAGATATCTCATCAAGGAATGGCTTTACAACAAATTGTGTCTTTGCTGTCTCTAGTCTTACCATCGTAAATACAATGTCAAACTTTGTTTCATCATAGGTTGCAAAATCTCTCATAGAAAGGCATGCAATAAAATCAATCTCTGGAAACAGTTCTTTCAATGTAAAATATAAAAAATTTGAAACCGATATTCCATTGGCACATACAACCACTGCTCGTTTCTTTGCTTCCGGTGCAAGTTCAAGAATTCCTTCTCTTCGAAGCCATGCTCCAAACAATGCTGTAATATATACGAGCTCTTCGTCTGGCACCTCGACTCCAACTAATTTCTCAACCGGTCCGATCGACTTACGGACAACTGCATGAAGTGATGCATATTGTGGGAGGACCATATCTAAAATACTCTGTTCAATATGATAATGATACTTCATACGGTAAAATGCTGGTTTGATATGCTGAAACAATGCTTCAAGCAATGTCTCTCTTTCATTGATCGTTACACAGATCAGATTCTCAAAATTAACGATCACTTCTTCTGAAGCTTTCATTAATTCTTCTTCCTGTGAAGAATCTTTTCCTTGTAATGTATGAAAATTTGAAATCTGTATCTGAGCTGTTAAAAACAGTTTCTCAGTCTGCCAGGTGATCCCATATTCTTTTGCAAATTCAAGCATAACTGAATATTCTTTGGTGCCGGCAATATGTTGAAATGTCTCTGGAAGTTCTCGAAGAATTCTTCCCTTCTGTGTTCTGATAATAGTGAGACACATGATCAGTGGAAGTTCTTTAAGTCTCTCATCTGTAAAACGAACTTGCAGGCGTTCTTCAATCATTGAGATCTGTTTCTCTACCTGCTCCATCATCTCTTCACTGATCTGACAGATGTCCATGATCGTATCTTTTCCTTTTGGAATCTTCAAAATCCCACGAATCGATGTGATCATCATTTCCCGCTTTGCATATTCACTGCCGACTAAGTGATATCCTTCCTGTCGGCTGTATGATACTTCCAGATGATAATCTTCTAATCTTTGTTCCAGTTTCTTAAGATCTGTAAGAAATGTATTCTTGCTGATTTCTAATTTTGATGTGAAATGATAGATTGATAATTCCTCACGTATGCAAAGAAGCATCAAAAAAATTAAAAGTCCGCGTTCCTTGTCCGTATAAATATACGTTGTTCCATCCCCTGCGATCTCTTCTGTCTGATATTGTTCAATAACAGCCACTGGTATAATGAATTTTCCAGTTCTAAGCCTCTCAATCTTTGGCGTTCCATTGTCTTGCAGATAATCATTGATCTTCTCGATCGTGTAACTTAACTGCTTCCTGGATAGCTGTAAAGACATTTCCACTTCCTTCCCCGTAATCGAGGGATTATTCACTATCATTTTAAGAACCGTATAAGCTCTTTCATCTAAATACAATGGGTACACCTCTTTCATCAAGTTTTTACTTTCATAAGTTTATACTTCAATTCCAGGAGATTTTGCCTCATGATCAAGTAATTCTTTCAATTCATCATCTAATTTAAGGACAGTTAATGCTGCTCCATTCATATCAAGAGATGTTACATAATCTCCAATAAACACTTTATATACAGACAATCCCTGTTCTTCTAAATATGCTTCTACTTCATCGTACAGAACGTATAATTCCATAACTGGAGTAGCTCCTAATCCAGACATTAAGACTGCAACTTCAGAACCTTCTTCTGGTTCCATATCATCAATGACTGCCTTAGCCATCTGTCTTGCAATGTCTTTTGCTGGTTTTAAATCCTGGACATTAATACCTGGTTCTCCATGATGTCCGATTCCAAATTCCATCTTTCCATCTTCGATCTCAAAGTTTGAATGTCCTACTGCTGGAATCGCACATGGACTCAGTCCCACACAAATACTTCTTGTATTGTCAACGGTTTTTTGTGCTACATCAATAACTTCATCAAGTGTTCCACCTAAAGCAGCTTTCGCTCCTCCGATCTTCCACATGAACACTCCGCCTGCAATACCATGACGTTTTTCTTTTGTCTCTTTTGGAGAAGATGCAACGTCATCTGTTGCTACGACATATTTTACAGTGACACCCTGTTTCTTTGCTTTGCGGATCGCCATCTTTACATTCATGTTATCTCCGGCATAGTTACCAAACAAACAGGCAACTCCTTTACCAGAATCTACTGACATAAAAGCGTCATAGAATGCTTGAGCAGAAGGTGAGGAAAAAATCTCACCTACTGCTACTGCATCCATCATATTCTTTCCGACATAGCCAAGAA
>CAJMOO010000124.1 GCA_905215045.1 uncultured bacterium
ATTTTCATGGATTATACACCAAAACACCTTATCCTTTGGGAAGTTTCTTATGTCCTAAAGAAGGACTTCATCGATTGATCCTTGCAGGAGAGCAGGCGAACAAAGCTTTCTATGAAAAACATCCTAAATTCAAAAAATAATTTTTTTATAAGGAAGAATCATTCTTTGCAGGATTCTCAAACAGAAAAATCCCTAATGGTTTAGAAACCTGTCAGGGATTTTTGTTTTAATATTTTTATTTGATATTTTATTTATTTAAGATACTCTTCGCAACGCTTAATCCATTCGCAGATGCCTGCTGTAATCCTCTTGTTACAGATGCTCCGTCACCGATTGCGCGAAGTCCTTTGATATTAGTTTCAAAGTCTTTGTTTGTTAAGATCTTATTTGAATAGAATTTAACTTCTACACCGTAAAGAAGTGTCTCATCACTTGCCATACCTGGTGTTACTTCATCTAATGCATAGATCATCTCTTCGATGTCTTTCATGATTCGATATGGGAATACGAGTGAAAGATCTCCTGGAACAGCATCTTTTAATGTTGGTGTAATGTTATTTCTTACCAGACGTTCTTCGGTTGTTCTTCTTCCTCTCACAAAATCTCCAAATCTCTGTACTAAGATCTTGCCATCACAAAGCATATTGCTTAACTGTGCGATATGTTTTCCATATTGAATCGGCTCTTTAAATGGTTTTGTAAAGTTCTTAGATACTAATAATGCAAAGTTTGTATTGTTTGTCTTGTATTCATCTGCTTTGTATGCATGACCATTTACCACTGCCAGACCATTTTCATAATATTCTGTTGCTACTTCCCCCGATGGATTGCTGCAGAATACGCGGACTTTATCATCGAATGTTGGCGTGTAATAAACAAGTTTTGCTTCATAAAGACTCTTATTTAATTCTTCCATGATCTCGTCTCGAACTTCTACACGGACTCCGACATCAACGGTTCCTACCTGTGTTTCAATGTCGTATTTTCTGCAGATTCCGCTTAGCCATTCAGATCCTTCTCGTCCTACTGCTGCTACGATCTCATCGGCTGTATATGTCTCACCTTTGTCTGTGACAACACCCTTTGCAACCCCATCTTCAATGATGATATCTTTGACCATGGTATCAAAGATCATATCAACACCTTCATTTAATAAATGTTCCTGAAGTCTTGAGTAGATCTTGTACCCTTCTTCTGTTCCCAAATGTCTGATCGGACATTCGATCAGCTTCAAGTTCGCCTGAATTGCTTTCTTACGGATGCTTGCAATCTCTTCCGCTTCATCAATTCCGTATACTTTCTCATCAGCTCCGAATTTTAAATAAATGTCATCGGATTCTTTTAATAATTCGATCGTTCTGTCATATCCTAAAATCTCTGGAAGGTTCCCTCCTACATCTGGAGATAAAGATAATTTACCGTCAGAAAATGCTCCAGCTCCAGCAAATCCTGTTGTGATAGAGCATGGTTTACATCCAACACATACCTTTGTATTTCGTTTTGGACAGGCTCTTCTTTCGATCCTTCGTCCCTTTTCGATCATAAGAACTTTCATATCTGGCTTATTTCTCTTTAATTCATAAGCACAAAATATAGCAGAAGGTCCTGCTCCGATCATAATAACATCATACTGATCACTCATAGTCATTTCTCCTTTTCCATGATGATACGTTGCATACCACCATATTTTGACATTTGTCTTGCTTCCCTGTAACCTGCTTTGACAAAGTTTGTCCGACTGTAGATATTATCCGGATGAACGGTTCCAAGGAAGTATTCATATATCGTGTCTTCTAATTGTTTCTCTGCCTCTTTGAAAAATCTTCTCTGAAGCCCCAAACCTCTTGCTTTACTTGTCACAACTGCATAGTCCATATGTGCAACTTTGTGTATCTTATGATCGTCATAATTCAGATCATATCCAAGATTATGTTTTGACTCTCCCGGAAGATCGACAATAAAAAAGCCCAAGATCTCATTGTTATTTGATAAAGCCTTCAATGTAAATCCCCGGTCGCTTATGTGTTCTTCTATATATTGTCTGTTATCTGGCAGAAACCAATCGGAAACCTTCACAGTATCCACTGCTTCTTGCATCAATTGCATGATCGCATCGACATCTGCCTGCTCTGCTCTATTGATCGTTATATGTTTCATATACTTCCTTACCTATTATTCTCTTGTTTACATATTATTATAGCATGATTTTCACTTTTTTTGCAAAAATTATTTCAATAAGGTATACTGTTTTTATAGTTTTTAAGGACTTTTCCTTATACACATTATTTAGAAAAGGAATGTATATATGATCAATCGTTTATGTAAAAGATTAAATCAAAATATCGAAGTACGTCAGTCTCTAAGTTCCCTTCGTCAAGAGATCAAGGATCCTTCCAAAAAGGAACTTTTATTATCCTGGATCAATGATGGAGATCTTGATCTGTCTGCTTTTTTAGAAAATGAAGATGCAAAAACTAGAAAAAATGCAGCTCTTTTGATTGGTGATCTTGGTCTTGTTTCTGAAAGCGATGCTGTTTTTCACGCTTACCAGACAGAAGATACACGTTTTGTCAAAGAAGCTTATTTGACTGCTATGAAATCTTTAAATGCGGCTCCTTATGTTGATGTTTTTCGAAAACGTTATGAGGAATTATCTCTTTATGAAGCTTCTGCTGAGGAGAAAAAGCATGTGGAGCATGAACTTCATGCACTTTCTGAACTGATCAATACGATCGAACCATTTAAGAAACATCGATTTTTAGGTGGACGCCAGACATTTCATTGTATTTTTCGCACAAACCCTCTACACCCTGAAGTGACTGCTGCTTTGATGGAGGATTCTTCCGCTGTTTCTTCCAAAATGGGAGTACGTGTGAAAACGAATCATCTGAATCGTTTATTACCGATTCGTACTTATAACGAACTGTTATTCCAGATTCCAGGAATGGTTTCCTGTAAGCCAGATGCGGATGTTGCTGCATCTGTGATCGCTGGTTCGAATCTGATGGCGTTATTAGAAAATACGCATGAAGGAGATTTCCCTTTTTACTTCCGAATCGGAGTAAAAAGCCGTATGCCTCTTTCTGAGCGTTCTAAATTTGCTAAAAAGGTTGCTTCGAACTTAGAAGAGCTTACTGGACGCAAATTAAGAAATTCTACTTCTCACTATGAATTTGAGATTCGTATGATTGAGGGGAAATCTGGTGATTATTATTTATTAGTAAAATTAAATACGATTGTGGATCGTCGTTTTGATTACCGCGAAAAATTTATTCCAACAAGTATCAAACCAGTTAACGCTGCGCTTCTTGTAGAACTTGCGAAAGATTATATGATCCCGGATGCACAGGTTCTTGATCCTTTCTGCGGTGTTGGTACCATGCTGATCGAGCGTCAGAAAGTTGTAAAGGGAAATACTTCTTATGGTATCGATCATTCTCCAGAGGCGATTGAAAAAGCGATCTATAATACGAATCTTGCCGATCAGATCATTCATTATATCAATAAGGATTGTTTTACATTTACACATGACTATCCTTTTGATGAGATCTTTACGGAAATGCCTTATGCGACTGGCCAGAAGACAGAAGCGGAGATTCGTGATGTTTATGAGAAGTTCTTTCCATTCGCCAAAAGAGTTCTTGGACCTGAAGGAACAATCATTATGTATACAAGAAACCGTGAATATATAAAACAGTTCGCTGTAAAATCCAATTTTAGAATTCTGAAAGAGATCAAGATCACACAGCGACCGGAAAGTTATCTTATGATCTTAAAATAGTTTTTTATTTCTTAGACGACTTATAATAATACAAGAACCATTCTGTAAAATCATTTATACAGAATGGTTCTTCTTATTTTAGATCGTCTTATATTTATGTATGAAATTTTTGATTCTTCGTTTTCCCTCTTCCATATCTTTTGAAAATGCTAGT
>CAJMOO010000125.1 GCA_905215045.1 uncultured bacterium
ATTTTCATGGATTATACACCAAAACACCTTATCCTTTGGGAAGTTTCTTATGTCCGGAAGAAGGACTTCATCGATTGATCCTTGCTGGAGAGCAGGCGAACAAAGCTTTCTATGAAAAACATCCTGAATTCAAAAAATAATTCTTTTATAAGGAAGAATCCTTCTTTGCAGGATTCTCAAACAGAAAAAATCCCTGATGGTTTAGAAACCTGTCAGGGATTTTTGTTTTAATATTTTTTATTTGATATTTTATTTATTTAAGATACTCTTAGCAACGCTTAATCCATTGGCTGATGCCTGCTGTAATCCTCGTGTCACAGAAGCACCATCACCGATTGCTCGAAGTCCTTTGATATTTGTCTCAAAGTCTTTGTTTGTTAAGATCTTATTAGAATAGAATTTAACTTCTACACCGTAAAGAAGTGTCTCATCACTTGCCATACCTGGTGTTACTTCATCTAATGCATAGATCATTTCCTCGATATCTTTCATGATTCGATATGGGAATACTAAAGAAAGATCTCCTGGAACTGCATCTTTTAATGTCGGTGTGATATTGTTTCGAACCAGACGTTCTTCTGTTGTTCTTCTTCCTCTTACAAAATCTCCAAAACGCTGTACTAAGATCTTGCCATCACAAAGCATGTTGCTTAACTGTGCAATATGTTTACCATACTGAATTGGTTCTTTGAATGGTTTTGTAAAGTTCTTAGATACTAACAATGCGAAGTTTGTATTGTTTGTCTTATATTCGTCTGCTTTGTATGCATGACCATTGACTACTGCAAGACCATTTTCATAATATTCTGTTGCTACTTCTCCAGATGGATTGCTGCAGAATACACGGACTTTATCATCAAATGTTGGTGTATAGTAAACGAGTTTTGCTTCGTAAAGGCTCTTGTTTAATTCTTCCATGATCTCGTCACGAACTTCTACACGAACTCCGACATCAACAGTTCCTACCTGTGTTTCAATGTCATATTTTCTGCAGATTCCGCTTAACCATTCGGATCCTTCACGTCCTACAGCTGCTACGATTTCATCGGCTGTGTATGTCTCGCCTTTGTCTGTAACGACTCCTTTGGCAACTCCATCTTCGATGATGATGTCTTTGACCATTGTATCAAAGATCATGTCTACACCTTCGTTTAATAAATGTTCCTGAAGTCTTGAGTAGATCTTATATCCTTCTTCTGTTCCTAAATGTCTGATCGGACATTCGATCAGTTTTAAGTTTGCCTGAATCGCTTTCTTACGGATGCTTGCGATCTCTTCTTCTTCGTCGATTCCGTATACTTTCTCATCTGCTCCGAATTTTAAATAAATGTCATCGGATTCTTTTAATAATTCGATCGTTCTATCATATCCTAGAATCTCTGGAAGATTTCCACCTACATCTGGGGATAAGGATAATTTACCATCTGAGAATGCTCCTGCTCCGGCAAATCCTGTTGTAATAGAACATGGTTTACATCCAACACATACTTTAGTGTTACGTTTTGGACATGCTCTTTTTTCAATTCTTCGACCTTTCTCGATCATAAGAACTTTCATGTCCGGCTTATTTCTCTTTAATTCATAAGCACAAAAAATAGCAGAAGGTCCTGCTCCGATCATAATAACATCATACTGATTACTCATAGTCATTTCTCCTTTTCCATGATGATACGTTGCATACCACCGTATTTTGACATTCGTCTTGCTTCCCGGTAACCTGCTTTTAGAAAGTTTGTCCGGCTGTAGATATTATCCGGATGAACAGTTCCAAGGAAATATTCATATGGTGTATCTTCTAGCTGCTTCTCAGCTTCTTCAAAAAATCTTCTCTGAAGCCCAAGTCCTCTTGCTTTGCTTGTCACGACTGCATAATCCATATGTGCGACTTTCCGTATCTTATCGTCATTATAATCTAGATCATATCCCAGATTATGTTTTGATCTTTCTGGAAAATCGACAATAAAAAAGCCCAAGATCTCATTGCTGCTGTTTACTGCCTTCAATGTAAATCCTCGGTCAATTATGTGTTCTGATACATATTGTCTGTCATCTGGCAGAAACCAGTCGGAAACTTTCACGGTATCTACTGCTTCTTGCATCAGTTCCATGATTGCATCAACGTCACTCTGTTCTGCTCTCTTAATCGTTATATGTTTCATATACTTCCTTATCTATTATTTTCTTGGTTACATATTATTATAGCATGATTTTCACTTTTTTTGCAAAAATTATTTCAATAAGGTATACTGTTTTTATAGTTTTTAAGGACTTTTCCTTATACACATTATTTAGAAAAGGAATGTATATATGATCAATCGTTTATGTAAAAGATTAAATCAAAATATCGAAGTACGTCAGTCTCTAAGTTCCCTTCGTCAAGAGATCAAGGATCCTTCCAAAAAGGAACTTTTATTATCCTGGATCAATGATGGAGATCTTGATCTGTCTGCTTTTTTAGAAAATGAAGATGCAAAAACTAGAAAAAATGCAGCTCTTTTGATTGGTGATCTTGGTCTTGTTTCTGAAAGCGATGCTGTTTTTCACGCTTACCAGACAGAAGATACACGTTTTGTCAAAGAAGCTTATTTGACTGCTATGAAATCTTTAAATGCGGCTCCTTATGTTGATGTTTTTCGAAAACGTTATGAGGAATTATCTCTTTATGAAGCTTCTGCTGAGGAGAAAAAGCATGTGGAGCATGAACTTCATGCACTTTCTGAACTGATCAATACGATCGAACCATTTAAGAAACATCGATTTTTAGGTGGACGCCAGACATTTCATTGTATTTTTCGCACAAACCCTCTACACCCTGAAGTGACTGCTGCTTTGATGGAGGATTCTTCCGCTGTTTCTTCCAAAATGGGAGTACGTGTGAAAACGAATCATCTGAATCGTTTATTACCGATTCGTACTTATAACGAACTGTTATTCCAGATTCCAGGAATGGTTTCCTGTAAGCCAGATGCGGATGTTGCTGCATCTGTGATCGCTGGTTCGAATCTGATGGCGTTATTAGAAAATACGCATGAAGGAGATTTCCCTTTTTACTTCCGAATCGGAGTAAAAAGCCGTATGCCTCTTTCTGAGCGTTCTAAATTTGCTAAAAAGGTTGCTTCGAACTTAGAAGAGCTTACTGGACGCAAATTAAGAAATTCTACTTCTCACTATGAATTTGAGATTCGTATGATTGAGGGGAAATCTGGTGATTATTATTTATTAGTAAAATTAAATACGATTGTGGATCGTCGTTTTGATTACCGCGAAAAATTTATTCCAACAAGTATCAAACCAGTTAACGCTGCGCTTCTTGTAGAACTTGCGAAAGATTATATGATCCCGGATGCACAGGTTCTTGATCCTTTCTGCGGTGTTGGTACCATGCTGATCGAGCGTCAGAAAGTTGTAAAGGGAAATACTTCTTATGGTATCGATCATTCTCCAGAGGCGATTGAAAAAGCGATCTATAATACGAATCTTGCCGATCAGATCATTCATTATATCAATAAGGATTGTTTTACATTTACACATGACTATCCTTTTGATGAGATCTTTACGGAAATGCCTTATGCGACTGGCCAGAAGACAGAAGCGGAGATTCGTGATGTTTATGAGAAGTTCTTTCCATTCGCCAAAAGAGTTCTTGGACCTGAAGGAACAATCATTATGTATACAAGAAACCGTGAATATGTAAAACAGTTCGCTGTAAAATCCAATTTTAGAATTCTGAAAGAAATCAAGATCACACAGCGGCCGGAAAGTTATCTTATGATCTTAAAATAGGTTTTTTTAGGAAATTTATAATACCAGAACCATTCTGTAACATCATTTATACAGAATGGTTCTTCTTATTTTAGATCGTCTTATATTTATCTATGAAATTTTTGATTCTTCGTTTTCCCTCTTCCATATCTTTTGAAAATGCTAGT
>CAJMOO010000126.1 GCA_905215045.1 uncultured bacterium
TTGGCACTTTGGGGGAATTTAACTATTTTAGAATTACATTTTGCGGAAACTCAAGAAACTCCGTAGTATGAGTCAGAATTTTATTGCCACCTTTTATTTTTTTCGTTATAATAAATCTGTTTTATAACAACAATATCTTTGCAACGAAAGGATTTATACATATATGAAACGTAATATCAGATTAACAATCGAATACGATGGTTCTCGTTATCAAGGATGGCAGCGACTTGGTGGTGATTCTAGTGCCAATACAATTCAGGGAAAGCTTGAAGCTGTCCTATCAAAAATGACTGGAGAAGATGTCAATATTAATGGTTCTGGTCGTACCGATGCAGGTGTTCATGCTTATGGACAAGTGGCTAATTTCCATACAAACTGTATGATGTCTCTTGGTGATATCAAAGAGTATCTTACAAAATATCTACCATCAGATATTGGTATTGTTGAAGTTTCTGAAGCTTCCGAACGTTTTCACAGTCGTTTAAATGCAAAAGAAAAAACTTACCTTTACCGTATTGCGATTCCTGGGGTATCGAATGTTTTTGAACGTAAATATCTTTGGTATTTCCCAGAAACTTTGGATGTTAAAAAAATGGAAGAAGCTGCATCTTTGCTCATCGGAACTCATAATTTTAAGGGATTTTCTTCTATTAAAAAGACAAAAAAATCTACGATTCGTACGATTTATGATATCAAGATCAAGAAGACGAAAAAAGAAATCCAGATTACTTATACAGGAAATGGATTCCTGCATAACATGGTCCGAATTCTTACTGGAACTTTAGTTGAAGTTGGATGTGGAAAGATCAAACCTGCAGATATTACAAAGGCTTTGGAATCGACGAAACGCGCCGATGCTGGGATTACCGCTCCACCTCAAGGGTTATTTTTGGTATCTGTAGAATATTAATATTGGTTTATACAAAAAATAAAACAGGGAGGTTTGCTGCTTATAAACAGTACCTCCTTGTTTCATTTTTATCTTATCTTTTTTGCAAACACACTACTTATTTGAGTGCAAAAATTTTATTCTCCCCAGACTTCCTCTGCAATTTCTTTCACTAATTTTAATTTTGCCCACTGTTCTTCTTCTGTTAATTTATTACCAATTGCGCAGGAAGCAAAACCACACTGTGGACTTAAGCATAATCGTTCCAGCGGAATATATTTTGTTGCCTGTTTAATTCTGTTGATCACTTTTTCTTTATCTTCAAGATCTGGTTTCTTTGTTGTGATCAGTCCAAGAACAACTTTCTTGTCTTCGGATACTTTCTTAAGTGGCGCAAAACCTCCAGATCTTTCATCATCATATTCAAGGAAAAGTGCATCCACATTTTCTTTTGCAAATACATAGTCTGCAACTGTATCATACGGACCACTTGTGAAGAATGTAGAATGATAATTTCCACGACAGATGTGTGACGTAATTACCATATCTTCTGGTCTTCCTTCTAATGCAAGGTTGTTCACTGTAAGCAGCTGTTTCTTCACATCTTCAAGATCAATTCCTAATGCTTTATATCTTTGTTTTGCAGCATCTCCCACGATTGCTCCCCAAGTACAGTCATCTAATTGAAGATTACGGCATCCTGCTTCATAAAACTGTTTGATCACATCCTGATATGCAACACCAAGATCCTGAATCAGTTCTTCATTTGTCGCATAATATTTTCTTGTCGTTTCAATGTTTGTTGGAACGATCATTTGCTGAAACATCTGTGCTGGTGCAGGAATTGTATATTTTGCAATTGTATTTTCATCTTCAAACTGCTTTAAGTATTTAAAATACTCCACAAATGGATGCTTTTTCGCTTTGATCTTCCCTACCAGATACGTGTCTTCTAAGGAAGCTAATTCTCCATCGAACTGTACTCCACTTCCTGTCTGTTCATGTGCTACGCCTTCAAATCCCCACATAAAATCCAAATGCCAATAAGTTCTTCGAAATTCTCCATCCGTGATCACATGATAACCTAATTCTTTTTGTTTTGCTACTAATTTTGCGATTTCTTCATTTACTATGTTATCATATACTTCTTTTGTGATCTTACTTTCTTTATATTGTGTTGTTGCTTTCTTTAATTCTTCTGTTCTTAAAAAGCTTCCTACATAATCATATCGAAATGGCTCTTTTAATTTACTCATCTGATGTTCTCCTTTGTTTGCCTTGTTTTTAAGCTATACACAGAGTATATCATCACAAAATCATTTTTTAAAATATATATATTTAACGGTTTGCCATATCTTTAAGTTATAGCAAGGAAATTCTCAGACATTAAGTAAATAGGAAAAAACCTGCATATCTAATAGACATACAGGCTCTTTTACCATACTTTACTTTCAATATTATATCTAAGATTAATTAAAATAATCCTTCCTCATTAAAATAATCGATTCTCATTGCATGACGCACATCTTTCATTGTATCCTGTGCCTTCGCTCTTGCAACTTTGGTTCCTTGCTGAAGAATTTCCGCAACTTCTGGAAGTTTTGCTTCCCACATCTTTCTTCTCTCACGGATTGGTTCTAATTCTGCCTGAAGTACTTTATTTAAGAACTTCTTCACTTTCACGTCTCCAAGTCCTCCACGCTGATAGTGAGCTTTTAATTCATCTAAATTTTTGTAGTCCGGTAAGAATTCATCAAAATATTCTGGTTTACAAAATGCATCTAAATAGATAAATACCGGATTTCCCTCTACCTGTCCTGGATCTTCCACTCTTAAATGGTTTGGATCTGTAAACATAGACATAACTTTCTTCTTAATCTCGTTTGGTTCGTCTGATAAGTAAATACAGTTTCCAAGAGATTTACTCATCTTTGCCTTTCCGTCAATACCTGGAAGTCTTAAACATGCTTTATTATCCGGAAGCACAATCTGTGGATCTGTCAGTGTTTCTCCATATACAGAATTAAATTTATGCACGATTTCTTTACACTGTTCTACCATTGGCATCTGGTCTTCTCCAGCTGGTACAACCGTTGCCCTAAATGCTGTGATATCTGCAGCCTGGCTGATCGGATATGTGAAAAATCCAACTGGGATACTTGCTTCAAAGTTCTTCTGCTTGATCTCTGTTTTCACTGTTGGGTTTCTCTGTACTCTAGCAACTGTTACTAAGTTCATATAATAAAAAGATAATTCTGTAAGTTCTGGCACCATAGACTGGATAAAGATATTAACTTTCTCTGGATCTAGTCCGCATGCAAGATAATCAAGTGCTACCTGCATGATATTCTGTCTTACTTTCTCTGGATGTTCTGCATTATCTGTCAATGCCTGAGCATCAGCAATCATAATATAAATCTCGTCAAATTTACCGGAATTCTGCAATCTTACTCGTTCTTTTAATGACCCTACGTAATGTCCAACATGCAGTCGTCCTGTTGGTCTGTCTCCTGTTAATATAACCTGTTTCATTGTCTTCTCCTTTTCCGCTTTCCGTATAGATCTTGTATCTCTTTTCTTACAATCTATACTCTTATGTTTTATTGTAAAATTAAATGCTTAAAGTGTCAATATTTCATTGTGAAAAGATTCTCTGTGTGTCCGTATCAGAAAGACATTTATTTTTGTAAAAAAGACATTTTCTATTGACTCCAGAGTAAAAAGCACATATAATGGACAAGATTGATTCTTTATTTTCAAGAAAATATTACATAAAACATCTTGAAAATATAAAAATAATGAAAGAAGGAATTTTTAAAATGAAAAACTTATTACAAAAGTGGAAT
>CAJMOO010000127.1 GCA_905215045.1 uncultured bacterium
TCACTGTCGATATTAAAATATTCCATAATTACATTTTCAAACTCTGTTTTAGGAATATGATAAACTGCACCTATGCCTAAGTTATCATCTGCTACATATGGAAATTTTTCATTATGCAACTTTGGATACAACAAATCAAACATGTCATAGAAATTCAGTTCTCCAAAATCATCCTCATTCCAATCCACTAAAAACATATTATTTAACTCATATCCTATTGGCAAAAGATATTTTTCATTTAATTCCCGACACTTTGCATCCAATGGCAGTATACGAAATGCTACATGCTCTTCTGCAGAACTTAATGTTAATACATACAATTCTTCTGAAAAATAAGTTCCAGAAAACATCAGATATCCATCATCTGTATATCTCCAATAATCGGTTTGATATTCACCCTCATCTTCACTTTTCATAATTCCATCTTTATATCCGTAGTAACATCTTTTCACATGAACCACTCCATTTTCTGTCTGTAAATGATAGACTGAAAATCCTCCCAAACTACTCACTTGGATAATTGTCACTTCTGCTTCTTTCTGGTTCTCTACCGAATCACAAAAATCCATCACACTTTGCATTTGTGTCATATCAACTCGATTTTCACAATCAACCGCTGCATATCCACATTCCCCGAATCTTTTTATGACTTTACATACGGTTTCCATATCCGTTAGTTCATTGTTTTTTGCAGCTTCCACATAGATATCTATCGGAATGTTTATAAAATTGTCATCTATTTTTCTCTCATCGACAATTTCAACAGATTCAGAAGCTACTGGTTCTTCTGTATTCCCTTTACATCCCGAAATTTCCATCAAAAATCCTATACTAATTATCAGACAACCACTTTTCAAGAACCTGACTATCTTTTTTGACAACATAACCACTTCCACCTCTTCCCTTTACATCTTCTACCATACTAATAATCATAATAGGACGATCCATATTTTCATCCGTTGTAAAAACAGAAAACCATCCCAATTCCGTTCCTGTTGTATCTTCTTTTGACGCTTTGATTTCTGCAGTTCCTGTTTTTCCAGCCAATGTAATATCCGTTCTGCATGCTGCATAGCCAGTACCATGAGGATTGTTTATGACTTCTTTTGTATCCTCCAAAACCATCTGTGCTGCATCCTTTGTAAATGCCGCTGTGATCCAAACGTTCGGTATCGCATCTTCCTTATATGTAAGATATGGTTTTATCATATTTCCTTCATTGCAAAATGCAGAATATATACAAGCCATATGCAAAGGATTTACAAGAATCTGACCTTGTCCATACCCACTATCAGCCAACTGTATCTCTTTTTCAATTTTATCTGTGTTAGAAAACTGCGATTTCGCCACTTTAATATCAAACGGAAGTTCTTCATTGAATCCCAATTTTGTTAATGAACTTTCCATATCTCTTTCACCAATTTTTAATGCCGCCTTGGCAAAATAAATATTGTCTGAATATATCAAAGCATTTTTTAAAATAACCGGCTCATAGGCATGAAGCGTCGTTACATGATATGACCCCCATGATGAATCTTTCTGCCAGCTCAAACCTTCATTTCCATAATCCTCGTTAGGATCAATCGCACCCGTTGTTAATCCAATAGCAGCTATGATTGGCTTAAACGTAGAGCCTGGACACCAGACCTGTCGAAAACGATTATACATAGGTTTGTTCTCATCTTCATTCAGCGCATTCCACTTTTCACTTGACATGCCCCTAATAAAATCGTTGTTATCATATGAAGGTGTACTGACTAAAGCCAATACTTCTCCCGTATACTGATTGATAGCAACTGAACAGCTCTTATCATCTTTAAATTGTTCATATAATTCTTTTTGCAAATTCGAATCTATCGTTAGTTTTATATCTTTTCCATTTTCTACAATCGTGCTTACTATGATTTTTTTCTTATTGCCGTTTGAATCAACAATAGAAATAGCACACCCATTCTGTCCCTTTAATTCTTTTTCAAATAACCCTTCCATTCCACTTTTTCCAATCACACTGTTCGATGTATATCCCTCCCCTGCGTGTTCTTCTAAATCTTCTGCCGTAACGTTTTGAACATATCCCACTAAATGTGCAGCAGCCTCCCCAAGTGGGTATTCCCTTACAGTGATATCTGAAATTTTCACACCTGGAATCTCTAATAATTTCTCCTGTCGGTCTTTCTCTGCCAATGTTTCCTGATCTGGCTCAATCGACATCAGTTTTAATTCATTCACCTTTGGAACTGTTTTTAATGGTACAAATGAATCATCTTTTACCCATTTTGCCGCTAATTTTTTTTCTATATCTTCTGTTTTCATTTCCAATAATTCTGCCAACTGGCTGATAGCATCATTCTTATTCTCTAATTTTCCGGGAACTACGCCTATAGAAGAAGCCACTCCCTCGCCTGCAAGCATGTGACCATTTCGGTCTATAATCTGCCCTCTTTTAGCACTTGTTGTAGACACTTTTACCTTATCTGTGGAATCCAGCTCTGGAAATATCAAAGAATCATTCCATATCAGCTTATATTTGCCTTTTTCCAGTATAAATGATGCCTTATTTTCAAAAGTTACATTTCCTGCAACAGTATCCATAGATGTTTCATAACAGATCTCTTTTTGTTCTTTATCATAAGATGTGATATGAACTTTCATATTATCTACACCAATTCCCTCATAAATAGCAGAATTACGTTTTACAAAATCTTCCTTGCTGATATTCCCGGATGTTCCTGCATCAATCATTTCATACATTTGTTCATACTCCCGATTTAAAATATGCGCCATGTATGTTTTTAAAGCATTCTCCGGTGATACATCAGGTACACTTTTATGCCATACAAAAAATGCAATCACAGCTATAATCAAACATAAATTCATGAGCCATATAATGTATATCCTGCTTTTTTTCTTTTTCTTTTTTTTCGTCATAGCCTCTCCTTTTCTTACAGTTGTAAGATTTCAATTTAAAAATTTTTCCAATTGTATTTCAAAAATTTGAATCTATAAATTCCATCAAATTTCCTATGCTAATTATAATAATCATCTGGATCACCATATTTCAAAACTGCCTCCTGCAATTCATCATCACTTAACGTTCTCATGATTAACCAGTTTTCTTCATACATATAATGCGGATATCTAAATCTGGTTCTTACAAATGTATTATTCACATATAAAGCGATATGTTCATCATATTGCTCTACTTTTTCATCAAACTTAAAACTATATATCAACCAATTCCATGCGAGAAACAAAACAAGACAAAGAGTACCGGAAACGGTTACTATCGTCATCATCATTTTGACTACACCATGAAAAATCTTTTTAATCCGCCTTCCTAACAGACATGCCACTGTTATCAATGCTACCTGCCAAAACACGCATAACATCAAAGCAATCATAATTGCTCTCTGCGGTATATAACATCTCCCGTCCCCCAGCAATTTCTCAACTAAAAAGAAGATAATTGTAATCATGCCCATCATACCAAGTACAAATATCAATATATAGTTCCATATTTTTCTCTGTATCTTCATGTGCCTTCCTCCATTCCTTTTTAAAATTTGAAATTGATATCACCCTATATCTTACGCGTGTAAGATTTAAACGTCAAGTCTTTATTTACTTTTTCTAAACTAATGAAGCATCCGGCACACCCTCCAGGAGTGCCAAAAACAACCTTAGCAAGCACTGCCTGTGTCATGACACAGGCGAAATTCCCCACA
>CAJMOO010000128.1 GCA_905215045.1 uncultured bacterium
TTTGGTAAGTACCCCATCTTATGATAATAATGAATTTATACGGGGCTTATCATCAGAGAAATGGACATCATTAAACGAAGATGAAAAGAAGCCATTATATAATCGTTTTCGTCAAGTATGGTGTCCTGGCTCAACATTTAAACCAGTTGTGGCAGGAATTGGGTTGAAAACGGGAAGCATAGATCCAAAAGAAGATTTTGGAAATGAAGGTTTGGCATGGCAGAAAGATTCGTCTTGGGGATCTTATCAAGTGACAACACTTCATGAATATGAACCGGTTATTATGAAAAATGCAATTATCTATTCTGATAATATTTATTTTGCAAAGGCAGCTCTTAAAATTGGTAGTGAGAATTTCATGAATACTTTAAATGAAATAGGATTTAATCAGAATATGCCGTTTGAGATTGCGATGCAGGAATCAACATATTCCAATACAGATAAAATAGAAACAGAAATACAATTGGCAGATAGTGGTTATGGGCAAGGGCAGATTCTTGTAAATCCATTACATCTGGCAAGTATTTATACTTCATTTTTAAATGAAGGGAATATGATAAAACCGTATTTGAAATACAAAGAAGAAGCATCTGGTGAAACATGGATAGAAAATGCGTTTAGCAAAGAAAATGTAGAAGAAATTATGCAAGGGGTGGAAGGTGTTGTAAATGATCCGGAAGGAACCGGATATGCTGCACATCGTGACGATATTTTGCTGGCTGGAAAAACAGGGACAGCCGAGTTGAAGGCAACGAAAGAAGATACTTCTGGCAAAGAAATCGGGTGGTTTTCGGTGTTTACGGCAGATAAAAGCGTGGACAAACCAATTCTTCTTATCAGTATGGTTGAGAATGTGAAAGGAATCGGTGGAAGTGGTTATGTTGTTAAAAAGGATGCAACCGTATTGGAGGAATATTTTGAAAAATAAAAAAATTTTTACGGGGAATTATTACATATGTAAGAAATTTGCGATGATATTGATAGTTCTTATTGTTTTTACAGGGTGCGGACAAAATCGAATTACGGAAAAAGAAGAAAAGAAAGAAACCGTAGAATCTGAAATGAATGCAGAAGCAAAAAAAGCAGCGCAAACTTTTCGGTCTGTTTATATGAAGGAGAAGTCGGAGTTAAATACATTAAAGGCGAAAAGAAAAATTATCAATTGTCTGGAAGAGAAAGGATATGCGGCAGTAGATTGTGATAATCAGATTGATATGGTCAATCGTGAAAAAGTAGAAGAATTTTGCAAAGCAGCGGAGAAAGAAGAACAGGCAGCAGTTGATATTGTTGTTGTATTTGATGAAGGGGAAATTATACAATATCATTTAGAGTCAATGAATGGAAAGATAAATGTTCGATTATGTCAGGTTAAATGGAAGGATAATAGTCCACAGGCTAATTATTATGATGAATATGAAGCATATGAGTGGAAATATACAGAAAAAGGATACTTGTTTCTGGAGGAATATCACCCACCGGGATTTGATGGAGCACCGGGTGAAACTGGATTCAGAGTGCAGCCATTAGATAAAACATGCCGGGAATTGAATCGAAAATATGTTATGCCGTTGGGGTATGCACTTAATAATCTGTTGATTACAAATTGGGATAACCAGAATTATACGGAACTTGATTTTTATGATCTTTATGAAAAAATGTATTATATGAAATATGGAAAGCAAGTTCCATATGAAGCAAATTATGGTGGAGCAGAATATGAAGTTCCAGAAGATGAGTTTGAAGAGGTTATAAAGACCTATTTACCATTTAGTAATACTGAGATTGAAAAGGGAACTTTTTATAACTCTGATAATAAAACTTTTAGATACAGACCGCGAGGGTTATATGATTGTGAATTCCCATATGAGCCATATCCGGAAGTTATCTCATATGAAAAATTACAAGATGGAACATTAAAACTTACGATAGAAGCAGTATGGGAAATCAGAATGTTAGATCAGGCAATCACCAGTGAATTGATGATAAAACCTATGGAAGACGGAAGTTTCCAGTATTTATCAAATAAGGTAATTAGTTCAGATCAAAATGCAAATGCAGGGTGGTATATGCCAAGATTAACAGAAGAAGAGTGGGAAGAGAATTACAGTAATAATTAGGGGGCAATATGAAAAGAAAAAGTATTTTGTTAGTACTTTGTATAGGAATGATTCTGACTTCCTGTGAAAGTAAGATATCGTTAAACAGCACAGATGTAAAAAATGAGAAGAATCAAAAAAACACTACCATGGAAAATCCGGATAAGGGATATAATCTACCAATCGATGAAGACAAGAAAAAGGAAGTTGTGAACGATTGTGAAGAAATTATGGGCATTATCCGAGATATTTATTCTGAATATAATGGAATACAAGAAGCAGATCAGAACACTGCTGAGCAAATGATGAATCGGATGAAAGAAATTATCAAACAAAATGGGAATCCGGTCATTGGTTCCGATCATTATTCTGTTATGGATAATTATCAGAAGATGGAACAATTTTTAAAATCTGCAGAACAAGAAGAAAAAGGAAGTGTAATTTTATATGAAGCAGATACAGATGGTGGAATTACCAGAAAAGAATATAGTTATGATGGAAAAGAAATGAGTGTGATGTCCGCAAAAATGATCTGGAGTGAGGATACAGAGCCTGTACTTACATACATATCGCTATCAAAAATAAAAGAATGGGCATATACTGAAAATGGGAATTTCTGTTATGAATTATGCGTACCTGAACCACCGGAAGTGACAGAGATTGTAGATGGAAGTTGTATTATCCGGGTAAAGCCTTTGAGTGAGGAGTGTCGGGAATATTCAAAAAAATATGTGAGTACGTTCGGCTATCAGGGAAACAATCTGTTATGTTCAAACTGGAATGCGGAGGATATGCAGGGGTTGGATTATAATGGACTTTATGAATATTTTTATCAAATGAAATATGGAGAAAAATTTACTGCAGAAAAAGAGGTTGTGGGAATTCCAGCAGAAGAGTTCGAAAATGTAATTATGACATATCTTCCTGTTACAAAAGAAGAATTGAAAGAATGGGCGGTCTACGATGAACAAAGTAATATGTTTATCTGGGAACGATTGGGATGTGGTAATTATTCACCAACACATTTTGGCTTGTCTTTACCGGAAGTAACAGAAGTCAGGCACAATGAAGATGGAACCATTGTTTTGACAATTCATGCAGTATGTGATTCTGTTGTATGTAATGATGTTGTTATTACACACGAACTTACGATGAAAATTCAGGATGATGGAACGATTCAGTATGTTGGAAACAGGATTTTAGATAATGGTATTGATAATATACCGAGGTATCAGTACCGGTTAGGTAATTTGCAGAATTGATCAGTAGAGAAGAATGAAATAAAGAGAACTGATAACGGGAAATTATGCTATCAGTTCTCTTTATTTATTTCCAAATACCAAGATTAGAAAGTACAGATTCTGTTATTTCGGTAGCCTGACTTCCAGTTGCACCAGAAGAGGATTGAATATTTGTTGCGAAGTAGTAAGTATTATTCGCTGTTTCAATGTATCCGATAAACCAGCCATTGACATCTTTACCATTGACACGCCCAGTTCCTGTTTTCCCGTAAAGAGAAC
>CAJMOO010000129.1 GCA_905215045.1 uncultured bacterium
AAGGTTGTCTTATTGTTCAGTTGTCAAAGATCTTTTTGTGATCCGCTTCTTGTGTACAAGAAGCTTTATTATTTTATCACAGTTCTTTTTGTTTGTCAAGAACTTTTTTTAATTTCTTTTGTTGTTTTGAACTCTTTTGTTCTGCAACAACTTTTATATAATATCATTTCTGATCTCATCTGTCAAGAACTTTTTAACTTTTCTTTTCAGATCTGATCTCTATTGCTCTGATCGTTCTCCGTCAGCAACTTTTATAGATTATCACATCTGATCTCTTATGTCAAGAAGTTTTTTCATTCTTTTCAAAAGTAAAACCAGCTTTGATGTTATATTTTTCCGCCGCTCTTTCAGCGACGTTGACTATCTTACCATAGCTGTATACAGTATGTCAACAACTTTTTTCATTTTATTGAAACTAATTTTATTTCATGGATTTTCTTATATTTTCACGTTATAATATGATGTGAAAATATAAGATGTTTTTAAAACCTCACAGCAAGAGGCCTTTTTAAACATTATTATAATGTAAATACATTTCATATAAGAAAGGAAACCTATCATGGAAAAAATAGCAAGTTTTACAATTGATCATTTAAGATTATTACCAGGTGTCTATGTTTCTCGTAAAGATGCCGTTGGTTCTGAAACTTTAACAACGTTTGATCTTCGTATGACAGCTCCTAACCGCGAGCCTGTCATGAATACCGCAGAGATGCATGCGATCGAGCATCTGGCTGCTACTTATTTAAGAAATAATGAAGAATGGCAGGATAAAGTGATCTACTTCGGTCCTATGGGATGCCGTACTGGATTTTATCTTATCTTAGCCGGTGATCTTACTTCAAAAGATGTACTTCCTCTTATTATAAGTACATTTGAATTTATTCGTGATTTTAAAGGTGATGTACCTGGTGCCAGCGCAAAGGATTGTGGTAACTATCTTGATATGAATCTTCCTATGGCAAATTATCTTGCAGATCGTTATCTTGAAAATGCTTTATACGTTGCAGATGATAAAAATCTGAATTATCCAGCGTAAATCTGTACATAATATAAAGGTATCTATCGTTGTACTCACAGAATTCTTTTCAAGTGATTCTGTGAGTACTTATTATAAGGAGGCTTTTATATTATGGAGAATCAGAACAAAGTGTATCAGGAAGTTGCCGAAGAATGCAGCCAGTACTGTCCTTGTGGCTGTGACCATTCTGTAAAGAATGTCAGTACCGGGGATGATACAAAAGCACCAAGCTGTTTAAACTGCAAACATTTTTCTGTCTCTGAACAGCATTGTCAGCTTGATCTCTACGATCAGATTGTTACAAATTTATAATTACTCCTATATGATAATCATATAAAGCAGTGTCAAAATTTTGTTAAAGAAGTCATATCTATGGCTTCTTTTTTCATTTTTTCCTTGAAATATTTGAAAAGAGGTCTATTATAATAATGAGTTTATTTTTAGGAGGAATTGTTATGTCATTACAACAAATTATAGCGATCGTCATATTTTTATGCACGATGGGCGCTATCATCACGGGGAAGGTCCACAATACAGTTGCCTCATTAACTGGTGCTGCATGTCTGGTTCTTACCCACATTCTTTCGATTGAAGATTGTGTTGATGCAGTCGATGTAGAAACCATCTGCATTCTTGTCGGAATGATGCTTTTAGTTGCAGTTATTAAGAATTCTGGTATTTTCGAGTACATAGCGATCAAAGCTGCAAAGATTGCAAAAGGTCGTCCTTGGCCGATCATGGTAATCTTTATTCTGATCACAGCCGTATGTTCCGGAATGCTTGATAACGTTACGACCGTATTGTTAGTTGGTCCAATGACCTTAGCGATCACGAACATCTTGAAAGTTGATCCTGTACCATATATCATCACACAGATCATGGCTTCCAATATCGGTGGTACCGCTACATTGATCGGTGACCCACCTAACATTATGATCGGAAGTGCTGCAAAACTAAGTTTCGTAGATTTCATTTTAAATACAGGATTTGCCACTGTATTTGTTATGATCGTTGGTCTGATCTGTATGTATTTTATCTATGGAAGAAAATTATTTGTAGAAGATGCAGCAATTGCAAAAGTTATGCAGTTAGATGAAAATAAAGCGATCAAAAACAGAAAGCTGATGCACGAAAGTGTTATTGCCATCATCCTTGTTGCATTATGCTTTATTTTCCATGATCAGTTAGGTGTACAGTCTTGTACTGTTGCGATCGCTGCAGCATGTATCATGCTTCTGATTGGCGGACAGGAACCCGAAGAAATCATTTCAGAAGTTGAATGGCCAACCATTCTTTTCTTTATTGGTTTATTTATCGTTGTCGGTGGTATGAAAAAAGTCGGCGTTATCACAATGCTTGCAAATGGATTGATCTCTATTACTCATGGTAATATGATCGTCACAATGATGGTTATCTTATGGGTTTCCGCAATTGTATCTTCTTTCTTGGACAACATTCCATTTGTTGCAACATTGATCCCTATGATCCTTACAATGCAGGCAGAAGGTATGGATGTTACTCCAATCTGGTGGGCATTATCACTTGGTGCTTGTTTAGGTGGAAACGGAACTCTGATCGGCGCTTCTGCAAACGTTGTTTTATCTGGTATCAGTAAAAATAACGGACATCCGATCACATTTGGACAGTATTTTAAGATTGGATTCCCTATGATGATCTTATCTGTTGCCGTATGTTCTGTATTTCTTTTGATTCGATTTGCTTAATGAAAAATTATGGAATATAATATTTACGAGAGGAGAGTGATCTTATGAATCGAAATACCGTAACCGGAGATTTTATTAATATTAACCTGCGTCAGTTAGGTGCTACTTCTATTAAAGAGTTTAACAGTATCATGCATATTGCCGAGTTTGATCTCGGTGACGGACTGATTGTTTCTTATGTTTTTAATATTACACGACATAATAAATATTTCTTACAGCGTATGCAGCCATATGCTATGGTCCATGGTAAATTTGCCAGTGATCAGGAGATCATCGACTTTATCACTGCTGACTTAAAACGTTTTGAAAATGCGAAGAACAGCCACAACTTCAATACATTCCTTTTGATTTCACATCTTGGTCATCATATAACGGAAAATATTGAACAGTTGTTTTTAAATTATAATGTTGATGCAGATAAATTAGAGGCGATTGAGGATTCTCTGGAAGATTCTCTTGTTGAAATTCAATCTTTATTTGAGAAATCTGATAAACTTGATCTGCCTGAAGATTAATATTTATAAAAATTGCCCTTGGAAATAGTTTCAAGGGCTTTTTTATTTTCTAGAATTTTGTATACAACAAAAAGCTCACAGACTGTACATTCTCTGTACTTTCCTGTGAGCTTTTCATCTTCTTATTGAATATCAACGACAATCTTCTTGTCACCTTTGTCAACCGAAGCCTTAACAACAGTTCTGATCGCTTTTGCGATTCTTCCCTGTTTTCCAATTACTTTCCCCATGTCACCTTCTGCAACATGAAGTTCTAATACGACTGCATCGGCAGTTTCTTTCTCTGTAACTGTCA
>CAJMOO010000130.1 GCA_905215045.1 uncultured bacterium
TGATCAAAGGCAGTGATACATATAAGATCACAAAACCAGTGGATGCAACGATCGTATATTCTGCAGATAAGAAATACGGTGTAATCCAGAAAGAAGATGAAGGAAATTACTTAAACCGTAAAGCATTTTATGACGCAGTAGAGAAATCCATAGAGTCTTTAAGTAACACACTGAATCTGACAGATGAAAAGAAGAATCCGGACGTCTATAAAAAGCCTGGTCTGTATCATGATGATGAAGAATTAAAACAGATGCAGACAACCTACAATGAGTACTTATTACATTTCATTCAGTGGGATATGGGTAATAATGTCAAAGAGACATTAGGTCGAGATGCGTTAAAAGACTGCATCAAAGTAAACACAAAGAAACATACTGTAAAATTAGACCAACCGGCAGTTGAGAAATGGCTGGAGAGTTTTTGCTTAAAATACAAGACACAGGGAATCGCAAGAACATTTAAGACACATTCCGGTAAGAAGATCAAAGTCAGCGGCGGAGATTACGGATGGCGTATTGATTATGATAAAGTTATTGCACAGACAATGAAAGCGTTAAAGAAAGCACCAGAAGAATCTGCGATCAAAGCTTATGAGAAAGACCCTTCCAAGGAGAATGAACAGGCTTTACTTACAAGTTTAAAACCAGTTTACAGCCATAAAGGATATCGTATGGATTATACGAATAAACAAAATGACTGGGATACACAAAACTACAGTGAAGTTGACCTGTCAGCACAGGAAGTTTTCGTCTACAAGAAGGGAAAACTTGTGTTCAGCACAACCTGTATCACTGGAAAAGCAACACCAGATCGTATCACAAGAACCGGTGTTTATGACATCAAAGAGAAGAAACTGACGAAGACATTAACAGGTGCGGATTACAGTGTTCCAACAAGATACTGGACAAGGATCATGTGGACAGGAACAGGATATCATTACAGCAGCAGAGGAGACTGGGGAAACTGGTCACCAACGTATTATAAGACGAATGGATCTCATGGATGTGTTAACTTAACATTATCAGATGCAAGATCTGTATATAACCTGACGAAGATCGGAGATCCTGTATTTATTCATTATTAAAAGAAAGAAAAAGAGGTTTCAATCGATGAGAAATCAATATGAAAAACAGGAAAAAGTATTATGGTATGCACAGATCATGATCTTTCTAGGTGTTTTGGCAACATGGTTTAATCATATGGATATGCATACATTTTATACGATCAATATCATTTTATCAGTGATTTCGATCATTTCTCTGACACTGGATTGCTTTTATTTTAGTGAGAAGATCGGGCAGAAAGTGCATAATTCTTATTCTGTTGCATATGGATTACTAGTGATCTTTACGTTACTACTGGTGATTCAGTATGCAGGGATATTAAAGATCGATCTGATCATGCAAGAAGAGACAAAGATGATCTGGGCATTAACACCAGCATTGAGCCTTCTTTGGAAGACGAAATTCATCGCCTTCCGTGAATGGGATCAGCGTTAGAAGAAAGAGTTTGTTACTGAAGAACAGATTTATAAAAGGCTCTTGGCGTTATGCCGAGGGTCTTTTTAAACATTTCAGAGAAATAACTGCTGCCAGAGAAACCATACATCTTAGCGATATCTGTTATCTTTTTCTCATGTTTGATGATCTCAGACAAGCTCATATGAATACGAAGCTGATTCAGATAATCCACAGGACTTAGATGAACATTTCTTTGAAAGAGTCGGCAGCATTCACTATTGCTTAGATGGCAGTAAGAAGCAATATCAGCGAGTGTATGCTTTTGGTCGATCGTTTTATTGAGATAGATCATTACATCTTTCATACGTTCTAAGTCTCTTGATTCTTTTAAGGATAGTTCTTTGGAGAGATTCACATTATGAAAGATATAATAAAAGATCTCATTTACAAAATGATTGATCTTCAATTCATACCCATCAACAGGACGGTCACAGATCTCATTCATTTTGCGGATCATTTCAAGGATATATTTCTGCCAAGGGACTTTTGGAACAAGCGTTAAAAATCCAAAGGAAGGATGATCGACCAGAGGTTTGATATATTTTTGATATAAAGGATTATCTTCTGTCTGAAAAAGAACAGAAGGGCAGATCCGGTAGATAACAAAGCGGCAGTCATAAGACTGATATGCACAAGCAGAATGAATCTCGCCAGTGTTTAAAAAGAAACCTTCTCCAGAAGAAACGAGAAAAGCCTTCTGCCGGACACGAAACTCCATCATGCCAGAGAGAACATATATGAACTCAAACTCATCATCCCAATGAGGAAACAAAACCTGAGCAGGCATCTGTCGGATATCCAATACCTTGCGTTCAAAGGAAGCCGTTTTAGAAAGCGGAAGCAGTGGAAAATAAGTGATAGATGAATGGTAAATATCATAATTCATAGAAAAACCTCATAATATCAATATTGTTATAAAATATGTCGAATTGTGTCATAATATAGTTTGATTTTACTATGATTGTTATAAAAATTCAAGAATAGAAAAGGCATTTTCACTGGAATGGCGATAAAATATCCAGTAAAAATGCCTAATAAAATGTCTGTGATATTTGATAGAAAGACTGAGTGTTTAATAACCTAGGGATTCACCAACAAGAATCACTTTCACACGATCTTTCATCATTGCACTCTGACGTCTTGTCACAACGATCTGACTGCAGATGCAGGTATCACCATAACAGTCTCCACAACGTCCAGTCATAGAACAAGGAGTTTTCAGTCCCAGACGAAGAGTGTTTGGAGGGCTGGCAAAATTACGAACTCTCTTAATTCCGTCTTCTACATCATTGACAACCTTGTTCATACCAACGATCATGATCACATGTTTAGGACCATAACTTAAGCACGCAACACGGTTACCAGTTCCATCGATATTGATCAGTTCTCCGTCTAAAGTGATCGCGTTAGAGCTCATCAGGAAATAATCAGATAAGACAGCCTTAGCAAAGATCTCACGCTGTTCCTCATAATTCTTTGCAACGGAACGATCAATGACCTCATAGTTTCCATTCTTTACAGCATCCATCAATCCGATTTCTTCAATACTCATGGAACCACCCCAAGTAACAGAAGAACCTTCCTCAATGTAACTTAAAGCTTTAGAAAGAGCATCTTCCTTTGTCTCACAGAAGACACCTTCCATATTTCTTTTCTCAAGACCTTTGATAATCGTCTTGGCACGAAGTTTCTCGGCTTCCTTTAAAAACATTTACATCATCCTTTCCAGTTAATATTCAGCGATAGATTCCACTGGGACCTATCCTTTAAAATCCCAGCAAACCAGAATTTAATTATATCATGTTTTCCCACGTTGTGTTATAATATCATGTAAAACTTTTAGAAAGAGGTAATTTTTTGAAAGCACTATTTATCACAGAGAAACCAAGTGTCGCAAGAGA
>CAJMOO010000131.1 GCA_905215045.1 uncultured bacterium
GTTATGGATTTATTTCACAGGAATCCGGAGATGATGTATTTGTTCATTTTTCTGCAATTCAGGGAAAAGGATTTAAGACTTTGGAAGAAGGACAGAGTGTTAGTTTTGAGATTGAAGAAGGACCTCGCGGAAAACAGGCATCTAATGTAACCAAGTTGTAATTTAAATGCGTTGTTCAATGCATATAAAAAAACGAAATAATAGGATAAAAGTTCTAAATCTTTTATCCTATTATTTCGTTTTTCTCATATACATGGACAGCTATTCAAACCACCACATGTGTGTATGTTAGACGGTGTTAAATTATAATTTTTTATATATTCAAATAATTCCTGTCTACTTGTTACTTCTACGTCCGGAACGATATCTCCTTCTGGCATTGGGCGGTTTCTGTGGTTGAACCAGATGACATGCCAGCCAGAATTCTTGGCTCCTACGACATCTATTTCAAAGGTGTCTCCGATAAACCATGTTTCCTCAGGATCAATCTTCATTTCTTTTTGAACAGTATGGAATGCTTTAACATCTGGTTTTGCAGCTCCGATGCTGTCTGAGATGAACATTGTTTTAGGGTTGAACCAGTGGTCTAATCCTAATGTCTCTAATTTCTTTCCCTGATTCTTTGTTGTTCCATTCGTTAAAATTCCAATTCTGTAATTTTCTTTGCAATGATCAAGGATCTGTTTTGTAATTTCTGGTACCTGAATATGCTTTTGGTAATAACGGTATCGTTCTTCGAATTGTTTTGCCTCTTCTTTGCTGACTTCTACTCCAACATCTGCATATGTTTTCTGGACACGATATGCAAATTCTTCGTCTTCAGAGATTTTTCCTTCTCTTGACATACAGAATGCTTCATCACTGTAAGTTCTTGATGCTTCAAATAATTCCTCACAGTCTGCATCTGTGCGGGCTGCCATCAGTTCTTTGTGGGCTTTTTCAAATGGTTCCATTAAATTATATAATGTATCATCTACATCAAAAATAATATTCTTCATCTTAGATCAATCCTAGCTTCTTAAGTGCCATTGTAATTCCTTCTTCTTTGACAGTTCCTGTTACCATAGATGCGACTTCTCCTACTTTCTCACTATGACGTCCCATCGCGATTCCTGTTCCAACTGCCTGCATCATTTCTACATCGTTATCTGCATCTCCAAATGCATATGTGTCTTTCTTGTCAATTCCAAGTTTCGCGATCAGTTCTGTGATCGCATCTCCTTTTGTTACACCTTTCAATGTGATATCAATGAAATTTTCGCGAACATGTTTAGCGCAAGTAAATACATCTTTAAATTCTTCTTCAAAATCCTTCTTCACCTGAATATCCTTGTAATTCATAACAAGTTTGCTGATGTGAGTGTTTTTTGTGCGGAATTTCCATGGCGCATACCATCGTTGTGGCAGATTAAAAAGTTTGCAGTGATTTTTGAAAAACTCTTCATCCATATGTAGATAATAACTGATATCTCTTGTCTCAAAATGAATGATCGTATCTCTTGGGAAATATTCGTTAACTACCTGAAATACCAATTCATCTGGAATACAGATGTCTCTGATCACTTCTCCCTCAACTTCTGTATGTGAACCATTACATGTGATCGCTCCCATAAATTTATCAATATCCATCTCTAAAAATCGCTGTGTTCTTCCTGAGCATAACATTGTCAGATATCCATTTTCTTTTAATTTATTCAATGATTCTACAGTTGTTGGTGTTGCTGTTTTAATCTCATCTACTTCATCAACTGTTGTTCCATCATAGTCAAAAAATACGACACCTTTGTACTTTTTCATAATTTTGTTTTCTCCCATTTTATTCATTTCTTATTTTCTCTATATACAATACACACTTTATTTTACTTTCTACAGCTTTTAATTTCAAGATTTTACCAATAAAAAATACCAGGTGTGTGTATGTTTGAAAAAAAATGCATAAATCAGAAAAAGACACTTCTATCTTCTCTTGATAAAAGTATCTTTTTCACTACTATGCAATTCTCAAGGACTTTAAGACCTCTTGGAATGCTATGGTTACATATTATCTAAAATCTCGGTTAAGATCTTATTAACGATTCCAGGGTTTGCTTTTCCCTGTGTTGCTTTCATTGTCTGTCCTACTAAGAATCCGATAGCTTTCTTCTTACCAGCTTTGTAGTCTTCGACAGATTTTGGATTATTTGCTACGATCTCTTCGATCGTTGCTTTTAATGCTCCTTCATCATTCATGGATTTTAATCCATGTTCTTCTACGTATGCTGCAGGATCAATATCTTCTTTGAAGACTTTCTCAAAAACTTCTTTTCCTACGCTTCGGTTGATCTCATTGTTCTTGATCATCTCGATCAGTTTCGCAAGTTGTTCTGGCTTAAATGATACATCATCAATATCCATCTCTGATTCATTGACCAGACGGATTGTCTCTCCCATTAACCAGTTGGATACTTCTTTTGGCTCTGATCCAAGTGCAATCGTTGCTTCAAAGATATCTGCAAGGTGTTTTGATCCTGTGATGATGTCGATATCATAATCTGGAAGATCGTATTCTTCTTTATAACGGACTTTCTTCTCATCTCTGAACTCTGGCTGGGCAGCTCTTACTTTGTCCATCCATTCATCGCTGATCTCAATCGGTACTAAGTCTGGATCTGGGAAATAACGATAATCCTGTGCATCTTCTTTGGAACGCATTGCATAAGATGCTCCCTTCGTATCATCCCAACGTCTCGTTTCTTGTACGACTTTCTCGCCTGCTTCGATCAGATCGATCTGACGTTCCATCTCTCCTTCAATGGCTCTCTTGATAGCTTTGAAAGAGTTTAAGTTCTTCATCTCTGTACGTGTTCCAAATTCTTCTGCTCCAACTTCACGGACAGATAAGTTCACATCAGCTCTCATGGAACCTTCCTGTAATTTACAATCTGATGCACCTAAGTACTGAATGATCAGGCGTAACTTTTCAAGATATGCGATAACTTCATCTGCAGAACGCATATCTGGTTCTGATACGATTTCAATCAATGGCACTCCAGAACGATTAAAGTCTACTAAAGAATCTCCTGTCCATGGATCATGCACTAATTTACCTGCATCTTCTTCCATATGGATCTCATGGATTCTGATATCTTTCTTCACCCCATCTACATCGATCTCTACTTTACCATTTCGACAGATTGGTAAATATAACTGAGAGATCTGATAGTTCTGTGGATTATCTGGATAGAAATAGTTCTTACGGTCGAATTTACAGTTCTGTGTGATATCACAGTTTGTTGCAAGTCCAACTGCCATCGCATATTCTACCACCTGTTTATTCAACACTGGTAATGATCCTGGCATACCTGTACATACAGGACATGTGTGTGTATTTGGTGCTCCTCCGAATGCTGTGCTGCATCCACAGAAGATCTTTGTCTTTGTTG
>CAJMOO010000132.1 GCA_905215045.1 uncultured bacterium
AAAAAAGGAAAAGAATGTCTCTATAATATTTTGATTATGGAGGAATTACATGATATTATAGCAGTTGGTGCAGGTACATCATCGAAGATCGTACATCAGGAAGATCATCAGGTGGACCGCATCGAGAATCTTAAGGATATTAAGCAGTATATTACACGAATTGATGAGATCATTCATAGAAAAGAATTAAAGATGATCTAAACAGGAGTTTTATTATGGCAATCAGTTATGGACGAACAGATATCGAGACACCGATCCATGCAGATATGAAAGAAACATTAAGTCACGGGATCATTGTCAGTAATTTAGCTTATCTTGTTGGAAAGGAATTAGGGCTTTCAGAAGGTATATGCCACGATCTTGCAGTTGCAGGGATGTTACATGATCTTGGGAAAGTAAGACTTAATTTCTATATGAATGAGAAAGTGGAAGACGAGATTCTGGCCGTTGATGAAACAAGATATATGAGAATGCATCCATCGATCGGATATGCGATCCTTGCAGATTATGATTATAACCAGACAGTATTAGATGCTGTATTATATCATCATGAACACTATGATGGAACAGGTTATCCGCATAATCTGGTTGGAAAGCAGATTCCGTTGGTTGGAAGGATCATGCATGTATGCGATATTTTCGGGGCATTGATCTCAAATCGTGATTATAGGGAAGGATTTGATGTTGAGACTGCACTCGATATCATGATCGATGAAGTAAAGAATTTTGATATGAAAGTATTTTTAGCATTCCAGAGAGTTGCATTTTCTGAAGGAGTTATGGAAACTGTGATGGAAAAGGCCAATCTGGATGATTTATTTGAGGAGGAACAACAATGATTACACAGGCACCAAGAGGAACAAAAGACTGGTTTGGAAAAGATATGGATCAGCGCACATATTTAGAGGATATTTTCAAAGATTTATGCGCATCCTATAATATTCACGAGATCATCACACCAGTATTTGAACATACAGAACTTTTCCAGAGAGGTGTTGGAGAAACAACAGACGTTGTCCAGAAAGAGATGTATACATTCGAAGATAAAGGACACAGAAGTATTTCATTAAAACCAGAA
Organism: uncultured bacterium; assembly: GCA_905215045.1. The sequence goes on from CAJMOO010000132.1 coordinate 1,079, forward strand.
GGAACAGCAGGAGCGATCCGTGCATACATACAGAATGGTCTGGCAAATGAGCCACAGCCAATCAAGATGTTCTATATCACACCAGCATTTCGTTATGAGAAACCACAGAGTGGAAGATTAAGACAGCACCACCAGTTCGGAGTTGAGTTTGTCGGGGCAGAAAGCCCATTGGCAGAAGTAGAACTGATCACACTGGTTTCTACATTTATTAAGAAAATCGGATTAAAAGATGCAAAATTACACATCAACAGTATCGGATGTGAACACTGCCGTAAGGAATACAATAAAGCATTATTATCTTATTTAAAAGAACATGAAGAACACTTATGTCCTACATGCAGAGAACGTATGGAAAAGAATCCATTACGTGTCATCGACTGTAAAGTACCAGAATGTAAGGAAATCGTCAAAGATGCACCAAGAACGATCGACTATTTAGATGACGAATGCAAAGCACACTTTGAAGAATTAAAGAGCTTATTAGAAGCACTGAACATTCCATATGAAGTTGACACAGAGATCGTTCGTGGACTTGACTACTATACAAAGACTGTTTTTGAATTTGTAAATGAAGACGGATTCACTTTATGTGGTGGTGGACGTTACGATAACCTTGTTCATGAGATCGATGGAAAAGTATCTATGCCATCCGTTGGATTTGGTATGGGTGTAGAGAGAATTCTTTATTTCTTAGAAGAAGAGAAAGTCGATCTTCCATGCACAAGAGATATCGATCTCTATGTAGGAATTCTTGGACAGGAAGCAAAAGCGAAAGCTTACCAGATCGTTGTAGATCTTCGTAACCAGGGATTTGTTGTAGAAACTGACTATCTTGGAAGAAGCGTAAAAGCACAGATGAAATACGCGAATAAATTAAATGCCAAGAATACAATTATCATTGGTGATGATGAGATCGCTAAGAATGAAGGAAATGTCAAAAACATGGAAACAAGAGAAGTAACAGCCATTTCTCTTGATAAAATTGCAGATTGTTTAAAATAAAATCACGCTTTCTTGTACTAGTTCGTGACATTTTTGACAAAATCATATATAATGATTAAGAATTACAGGAAAGGAGGTAACAATGCATGAGTGAATATGCAATCGTGGCACCAGAAGATTTCGACCAGAGCGTATTTCGCCTGATCGGCAAGGAATGGATGCTTGTTACTGCAAAGAATCAGGAAGGAAAAGTCAACACAATGACTGCCTCATGGGGCGGCATGGGTGTTATGTGGGGGAAGAATGTCGCTGTGACAGTTATCAGACCACAAAGATATACAAAAGAATTCATTGACCAGTCAGAATCATTTACATTATCTTTCTATGATGATACCTTCAAGAAGGATTTAAGCTATCTTGGAAGTGTATCAGGAAGAGATGAAGACAAGATCGCAAAGACACGTCTGACACCAACAGATGCGAATGGAATTCCATTTTTTGAGGAAGCAAAGATCGTACTGATCTGTAAAAAATTATATTCTCAGCCAATGGATCCAGAAGGATTTGTTGATAAATCTTTAGATGAACAGTGGTATCCAGAGAAGGATTATCACGTACTTTACGCTGCAGAGATCGAACAGATCCTTGTAAGAAAAGATTCATAAAAGAATATATAAGGCAGAACCGAAGATACGGGCTCTGCCTTTCGTACAAAGTGAAAAGGATGAAGGAGGAAATATCATGGCAGAATCAATGTCAGGTTTAGCCAGATCCCACCGATGTACAGAGGTAAGCAACAAACTTATCGGAACAGAAGTCACTGTCATGGGATGGGTACAGAAACGAAGAAATTTAGGAAGTCTTATTTTTGTTGACTTAAGAGACCGTTCAGGAATCTTACAGTTAGTCTTTGACCAGGAAGTATTATCCGAGGAAGACTACAATAAGGCAAACTCTTTAAGAAGCGAGTATGTCGTTGCAGCAGTAGGTACTGTAGAGAAGAGAAGTGCAGCGATCAACGAGAACTTAAAGACAGGAGATATCGAGATCAAGGTACACACACTGCGTATCTTATCAGAATCAGAAACTCCTCCATTTCCAATTGACGAGAATCAGACAGTCAAAGATGAACTTCGTTTAAAATATCGTTATCTTGATCTTAGAAGACCAAATCTTCAGAGAAACTTACGCATCCGTAACGATGTAACAAGAATGGTTCGTAACTTCTTAGGAGACGAAGGATTCTTAGAGATCGAGACACCAGTTTTAGGAAAGAGTACACCAGAAGGAGCAAGAGATTACCTTGTACCAAGCCGTGTACATCCAGGAGAATTTTACGGACTTCCACAGTCACCACAG
>CAJMOO010000133.1 GCA_905215045.1 uncultured bacterium
TGATCGCTGCTAAGTATCCAAAGTACATCCACTGGATTGCTTCTTTTGCAGTTTTGGCAGGTCTTGAAATGTCAAATCCGTAAAGCTGTGCCATTTCTTTCATACCTTTTAATGCTTTTTTCTGTTCTGCTAATTCTTCACGAAGACGGATCACGTCATCTGTCATAACACCGCATCCACAGTTTGCGAAGTCATTTTCTTTTTCTTCTAATAAATAATCAATTCCGTATAAAGCAACACGGCGGTAATCACCTACGATACGTCCACGTCCATAAGTATCTGGAAGACCTGTGATGATCTTGTTATGTCTTGCTTTTTTCATTTCTGGTGTATAAGCATCAAATACTGCCTGGTTATGAGTCTTAGAATATTTTGTGAAGATCTCATGTAATCTTTCACTTGGTTCATAACCATAGTTACGACAGGATTCTTCTGCCATCTTGATACCACCATATGGCATAAATGCACGTTTTAATGGTTTGTCTGTCTGAAGACCAACGATCTGCTCTAAATCTTTTGTTTCTTCACTGATATAACCAGGTCCGTGAGAAGTTAAAGAAGATACGATGTCTGTATCCATATCAAGAACTCCGCCTTTTGCACGTTCTTCTTTCTGAAGTCCCTGTAAGATACCCCATAACTTATCTGTTGCTTCTGTAGGTCCTGCAAGGAAGCTTGCATCTCCATCATAAGGTGTGTAGTTTTCCTGGATGAAATCTCTTGTATTGATTTCTTCCTTCCACATTCTACCTTTAAAACCTTCCCATTCTTCAAACTGTTTCATTTTGAAAACTCCTCCATTTCTTGGATCAAAATAATTTATATTACTTTTGTAAGTTAGCCTTATCTAACTACCTTTATTATAACAAAATTTAGCTTGAATACAATATACCTAACCGATAAACTTTCTCGTTAAATAAATAACAAGCCTTATTTCCAGTACTTTTTTTCGTACATATATAAGATTTTTTGCTTTTGTGATTCGATTGATTTTTCTTTGAGATAAAGCACTGGCAGCAGTCATAAAATCATGGCGTCTGCCAGTGTCTTATTAGTTATTAATTGATATGTTCTTTTGTATCTTGATTGTGAATTTTAGTGATGGAATAATCTGATTCCTGTAAACGCCATTGCCATGTTGTACTTATTGCAGCAGTCGATCACAGCATCATCTCTTACGGATCCACCTGGCTGTGCAATGTATTTAACTCCACTCTTATGTGCTCTCTCAATATTATCAAAGAATGGGAAGAATGCATCAGATCCTAATGTAACATCTGTTAATTTGTCTAACCATTCTCTCTTCTCTTCTTTTGTGAAAACTTCTGGTTTCTCAGTAAAGATATTCTCCCATGCTCCGTCTGCTAAGACATCCATGTATTCATCTCCAATGTAAAGATCGATCGCATTGTCTCTGTCTGCACGGCGGATCTTTTCTTTAAATGGCAGATTCATAACTTTTGGACACTGTCTTAACCACCAGTTGTCTGCTTTCTGTCCTGCAAGTCTTGTACAATGTACACGAGACTGCTGTCCTGCTCCGATTCCGATTGCCTGTCCGTCTTTTACGAAGCATACAGAGTTAGACTGTGTATATTTTAATACGATCAGAGAAATCTTCATATCGATCAGTGCTTCTTCTGGGATCTCTTTGTTCTCTGTAACGATGTTTGATAATAATTCATCATCAATTGGAAGTTCCTGTCTTCCCTGTTCAAATGTAACACCAAATACCTGTTTATGCTCTAATGGTGCTGGTGTATAGTTCTCATCGATCTTGATGATGTTATAATTTCCGTTTTTCTTTCCTTTTAAGATTTCCAGTGCTTCGTCTGTGTATCCTGGTGCGATCACTCCGTCAGATACTTCTCTCTTAATAAGACGTGCTGTGTCTGCATCACATACATCAGATAATGAGATAAAATCTCCGAAAGAAGACATACGGTCTGCACCTCTTGCTCTTGCATATGCGCATGCTAATGGAGATAAATCTCCCATATCATCTACCCAGTAGATCTTCTTTAAGGTATCAGACATTGGACGTCCCACAGATGCTCCTGCAGGTGATACATGTTTGAAAGAAGTTGCGGCAGGAAGTCCTGTTGCTTTCTTTAATTCTCTTACCAGCTGCCATCCGTTAAATGCATCCAAAAAGTTGATGTATCCTGGTCTTCCGTTTAATACTTCAATTGGAAGCTCACTTCCGTCTGCCATATAGATTCTTGATGGTTTCTGGTTTGGGTTACATCCGTACTTTAATTCTAATTCCTTCATTTTTCTTCTTCTCCTTTGATCTGCTGATTGACTGATTATTTGTTCTTATTTACGATTCTTGTCTCATATTCCCCTGTTGCAATATCAATATAACGTACAAATAGAGATACTTTGTTGTCTTCATTTAAGCTGTTCCAAAGTGTGTTTGTAAAGTCATCGATGTCTTCTTCGATTCCAACAAATTTAGGTTCTCCCTCAAAGCTTGGAAGTGGATTTCCATCATGCATATATGTATGGATAAAACGTCCTTCTCCTGCGATTGGATTCTCATATGTGTATGTGTATCGGTTGCAGGATTCTGGATTTCCATTGTCACTCTTTAAAATGGACATTGCATAGTGGAATGTTCCGTCTGCGATCTTCATAAGACCTGAAATTCTTGGTGTGTAGTTTGGTCCGTCTGGTTCAAACTCACGGCTTCTTAATGACTGTTCAAAAGTAAGTCCTTTTTCTCTTCCTTCATAAACAGTATCTGTCTGGTCCCCATTGGTAACAATTGTTTCGTCTCCAAAGACACGGACAGGTGCGTAAATGATAAGGCTTGGATCTTCTAACTTGGCTGGGTCAAATGCCTGTGTGCGGATTCCTTCTCCATCTTCCACAAAAACACGGTTACGGCTGTTCTCACTGCGTCCCATGATAAAGTATGCAGTCACGGCTTTCTTTCCGTCTTTGGATCTTCCAATGACGATTCCTCGTCCTGGATAAGCATTTTCCTTTAATTCCTGAGCAAGAGCTAACTTCTTCATTGGTCTTAAATCTCCTTTTTTGAAAATCTTAATTTATATTTCTTCTATTGTATATAAAAAATGATTTGAATACAAGAAAAATCTCATAATTATAAAATAAAGGACAGGTTTACCGAAATTTTCAGAAAACCTGTCCTTTATTTCTATCATTTTTTACATTCTTTTGATTCGTTCGATCGCTTCGACTGTATTCTCGTAGTTACCGAACGCTGTAAGTCTGAAGTATCCTTCTCCACTTGGTCCAAATCCTGATCCTGGTGTTCCAACAACGTTGGCATCTTCTAACAGATGATCGAAGAATTCCCAAGATGTCATGTTGTCTG
>CAJMOO010000134.1 GCA_905215045.1 uncultured bacterium
CCATTAAACGTACCATATTATAGAGAAAACCGCTTCCTGTGACTCTCATCGTGATATATCTGCCATTTTGTGTCACATCACATTCGTAAATCTCTCTGACATAGGATGTAACCTGTGCTTTACTGCTGCACATACTGATAAAACAGTGTTCCCCTAAGAAATAAGAAGCTGCTTCTTTCATTTTCTCCACATCAAGTGGTACATATACAAAATGATGATGTCTGCTTGTCACGGGATTATCGTATCTTGCATTGTAAAAGGTATATTCATATGTCTTTCTTGTATCCTGAAACCTTGGATGGTAGTCTAATGGCACTTCTTTGGAGTCCTGAATAATGATATCTTCTGGTAGTCTTGCATTTAATGCTTTTGCCATCTTCTCTCCCGGAATACGGCTTTCTGTGTCGAATACAGCTACATTTCCTAATGCGTGGACTCCTGAATCCGTTCTGCTGGCTCCGATCACTTTGATATCTTCTCCTGTCAGTTCTGATATATGCTTATTTAAGACACCTTCGACTGTAATCTCGTTTGGCTGTACCTGCCATCCACAATAACCAGTTCCATCATAGGCTACGATTAATTTTACTCGTTTCATCGTATCTTACCTCCATGGACTGAAAAAGGATAAATAGATCATCACTGCTAAAAATACAAACAGGACGATATATGCTATTTTATCTCTTTTCTCGTATTTTAATGGTTTTAATTTAGTTCTTCCAACACCGCCATGGTAACAACGTGATTCCATTGCCATTGCAAGGTCATTCGCTCTTCGGATTGCTGCTACAAACAGTGGTACTATAATTGGAACCATGCTTTTTACTCGTTTTAAGAGACCTCCGGATTCAAAGTCGATTCCTCTGGCTGTCTGGGCTTTCATGATCTTTTCTAATTCTTCTGTTAAGATTGGAATAAATCTCAGTGCGATTGACATCATCATAGCAATCTCATGTACTGGTACTCCGATTTTATTTAAAAATCCTAGTGATTTGTCTAGTCCGTCTGTCAGTTCATTTGGTGTTGTTGTAAATGTCAGTAAAGACGTTCCTAATACCAGCATGATCAGACGGCTTCCCAGATAAATAGTTGTCCTAATCCCTTCTGCAGAAATTGATATGATCCAGAACTGGATCACTGGTTTTCCTGGAATAAATAACATATTGATCATTACAGAGAATAATAAGATCACTGCAATTGCTTTTAATCCTCTTAAAATATATTTTACAGGTACCTTTGAAATCTTGATCGTTATGATCAAAAATAATAGTGACATCACATAAGTTGCAGGTGCTTTATGCATAAATAATGTAATGACGTAGATCAAGACTGCAAATAATTTCACTCTCGGATCGAGTCTGTGGATCAGAGAGTCTTCTTTATAATATTGTCCAATTGTTATATCCTTGAGCATTTTATTTTCCTCTCAGTCCTTTTAGTCCTTCTAAAATTGCTTCTTTTGTTTCTTCTAATGTCAATAAATCCCTCTGGATCGGGAACCCTCTGTCTGCGAGTTCTTCACATACTTGACGATAAAACGGTACAGCAAGTCCTGCTTCTTCTAGTTCTTTCTTGTGAGAGAATACTTCTTTTTTATCTCCTTCATACATGACCTGTCCGCCATTCATAACGATCACACGTTGTGCATAGTCTGCAACATCTTCCATACTGTGTGATACCAGAATGATCGTGATCTTCTTTTCTTCATGGAGTTTCTTTAACAAATTTAAGATCTGATCTTTTCCGACCGGATCAAGTCCTGCTGTTGGTTCATCCAAAATGAAATATTCTGGCTCCATTGCAAGAATCCCTGCGATCGCTACTCTTCGCTTCTGTCCGCCAGATAATTCAAATGGCGATTTTTGATATAATTTCTCTGATAATCCAACATCTTTTAAACATTTGACAGCAATCTCTGTTGCTTCTTCTTTTGTCTTTCCAAAGTTCATTGGTCCAAAACATACATCATCTAAAATCGTTGTCTCAAATAGCTGATGTTCTGGATACTGGAAACATATACCTACTTTTCCACGTAATTCTCGTAATGGGTATCCTTCTGAATATATATCTTCATCATCGAAATATATTGTTCCAGACGTTGGTTTGATCAATCCATTTAGATGCTGGATCAATGTTGATTTTCCAGAACCTGTGTGTCCGATCACTGCAATGAATTCTTCTTTTTTTATTTCTAAGTTTATATCTTTTAATGCGTAATTCTTCTTGCTAGAATTATCTTCATATGCGTAACTTACATGTTCTAAACGAATTGACATAATTCCTCCACCAGCTCTTCCTTTGTTGTTATCGTATCTGACAAGTTAACACCTTCTTTTTTTAGTTCCCATGCAAGTTCTGTTGCGTACGGAACTTCCAGACCTAATGTTTTCATCTCATCAACTCTTGAAAAGATCTCTTTTGGTTTTCCATCCATGACGATCTTTCCTTGATCCATCACGATGATACGATCTGCTAAGATTACTTCTTCCATATGATGTGTTACCATAAGGATCGTAATATTCTTTTCTTTATTCAATGCTTTCACAAGAGATAAAACATGTCTGCGGCCTTCTGGATCTAGCATGGCTGTTGGTTCGTCTAATACGATACATTCTGGTTCCATTGCCATGATCCCTGCGATCGCTACTCTCTGTTTCTGTCCGCCAGAAAGATGATTGGGACTTGCTTCTTTATATGCGATCATTCCCACACCTGTAAGAGCCGCTGTGATCCTTGTCCAGATATCTTTGGAAGCTATTCCGAGGTTTTCTGGACCGAAGGCTGTGTCTTCTTCTACCGTTGTTCCTACGATCTGGTTATCTGGATTCTGAAATACGATTCCTGCACTCTGTCTGACTTTTAAGAGGGTACTTTCATCTTTTGTATCCATTCCTTTGATATATACTGTGCCTTCTGTCGGCATCAAAAGTCCATTGATATGCTTCGCAAGCGATGATTTCCCAGAACCATTCTTTCCAAGGATTGCTACAAATTCACCTTTCTCAACATTGATATCAATATGATTGATTGCTGCAATCTCTTGCTTGTCTTCTTCTGTGTCTCCATAGGTCACATATTTGTGAACTAAGTCTTTTATTTTCAATATGGACATAATATTCTCCTATCTGATCCGTAATAAGGATAGTATACTATTTCCCATAAAAAAAGAAAAGTCTTATCCCAGTTGTTCCGGAATAAGACCTCTTTGTTGTTGTCGATTTGGAATTTAAATAATATAGTCAGTATTGAACTGTTGATTA
>CAJMOO010000135.1 GCA_905215045.1 uncultured bacterium
TTTTTTATGTTTTTATGAATACCTGAAGACATTCTCGTATAAAATTAAGAATTTTCAAACGGAAGGGTGTGTATGTTAAATGTTATTGGTTTTCAATTTATGTAGTGGCAGACAGATGTTTATTATATTCTAAAACAGCTCGCTAAATCGGTGTTGTAGAAGTCCTTTTACCTTCTGTTAATAAACACAAAAATCATTAACCAATACCATATAACATACACACTGTATAGTGGTTTGAATCACGTAAATTATTTGAATATTATAAAAAGAGATCATGTGTCGGCAACCGTACGGACACGTCTGCACTTAGCGAGTGGATGGTCGTTAGACCATTCAGGAGCTTAGTACAGCTACGTGGGAGTCCGAACGCAAGTGGGTTGCAGACACATGATCTCTTTTTATAATATTCCACCAATAATTTCCGTCATTCAAATCAATTTTTCATGCTTAACTGTATCCGTTTTTTATCTATATCCACACTGACAACTACAACGTCCACAACATCTCCAACACTAACTACTTCTAATGGATGTTTGATAAATCGATCTGCCATCTGTGAAATGTGTACTAGTCCATCCTGATGTACTCCAATATCTACAAATGCTCCAAAATCGATGACATTACGAACTGTTCCTTTTAATTTCATTCCTGGTTTCAGATCTTTCATTTCTAATACATCTGTTCTTAAGATTGGTTTTGGAAGATCTTCTCGTGGATCTCGTCCTGGCTTTTCCAGTTCTTTTACGATATCTTTCAACGTGATCTCTCCGATTCCAAGTTCTTCGGATAATTTCTTGTAATCTGTGATCTTACTGCTGATTCCTTTGAATCCTTCTTTGGATAGTTCTTTTGTTGAATATCCTAGGTTCTTTAGTAACATTCCTGTTTCTTTGTATGTCTCTGGATGTACTCCTGTTGCATCGAGTGGCTCATCACCTCCAGATACTCTTAGAAATCCTGCGCATTGTTCAAAGGCTTTGGGTCCTAGTTTAGCTACTTTTAATAGCTGTTTTCTGTTCCTGAACGTTCCATTTTCTTCACGGTAGGCTACGATATTTTTTGCTACAGTCTTGGACACACCGGATACATATTCTAAAAGAGATGCTGAAGCTGTATTTAGGTCAACTCCGACTTTATTTACTGTTGCTTCAACGACTCCACCTAAAGCTTCGGTAAGCTGTTTTTGGTTCATATCGTGCTGATACTGTCCGACTCCAATGGCTTTTGGTTCGATCTTTACTAATTCTGCCAGTGGATCTTGTACTCGTCTTGCGATGGATGTCGCACTTCTTTGTCCTACATCGAAATTTGGAAATTCCTCGGTCGCAAGTTTACTTGCTGAGTATACAGACGCCCCTGCTTCATTTGTAATCACATACTGTACTGGTTCTTTGATCTCTTTTAACATATCAACAACGATCTGTTCAGATTCTCTGGATGCTGTTCCATTTCCAATTGAGATCAGTGTGATTCCATATTTCTTGATGAGTGCCTTGACAACTTTTTTGGCCTCTTCCACTTTATTCTGTGGTGCTGTCGGATAAATGACGACTGTATCTAATACTTTTCCTGTTGCATCGACCACTGCTAATTTGCATCCAGTACGAAATGCAGGGTCCCATCCAAGGACGACCTGTCCTGCGATCGGTGGCTGCATAAGAAGTTGTGCTAAGTTCTTTCCAAAGACTTTGATCGCTTCTGTACTTGCATTTTCAGTCAGTTCATTTCTGATATCACGTTCGATCGATGGTGCGATCAGACGTTTATAGCTGTCTTCAATCGCTGCAAATAAGGCTTTTGTTGTATTGGGATTCTTCCTTGTTATGATCTTCCTTGCAAGATATGATGCGATCTTTTGCATGTCTGGCTCAATCTTTACCTGAAGAATTCCCTCTTTTTCTCCGCGATTGATCGCAAGAATACGGTATCCTGCAATCTTTTCAATCGGTTCTTCAAAATCATAATACATCTCAAATACAGAAGATTCTTCTGGTTTCTTCGCTGAGGATGTGATTTTTCCGTGATCCCATGTTGCCTTACGGATCCATGTACGGTATTCCGCATCATCTGCAATGTGCTCTGCGATAATATCATTTGCACCTTTTAATGCATCTTCTACTGTCTTTACATCTTTTTCTTCATTGATAAACGCTTCGGCTTCTTTCTCTAATGGCTCTTTTGTCATTTGTAAAAGAATCAGATTAGCTAACGGCTCTAACCCCTTTTCCTTTGCGATCATAGCTCTGGTACGTTTTTTCTGCTTATATGGACGGTACAAATCTTCCACTGCTACCAGTGTCTTCGCTTCTTCAATCTGCTTTGCCAGTTCCTTTGTAAGTTTACCTTGTTCTTCGATATTTTTCTTGATCGCTTCTTTGCGCTCTTCTAAATTTCTTAAATATAATAATCTCTCATGGAAATTACGAAGTGTCTCGTCATCTAATGATCCTGTCATTTCTTTTCGGTATCTGGCAATGAATGGAATCGTGTTACCTTCATCGATCAGTTTGATCGTTGTCTCTACCTGTCCTCGTCTGATTCCTAGTTCTTCTTGTAAAATCTTAATAATATCCATATCTTCACCTTATAAATCTACTTCGATCGTCTGTCCTTTTGGTACGAACTGGCGATATTTAACTCCTGCCATATCAAACATCTTCTTTGATGCCTTTGTCGTATCACTGCCTGCATATTTATCCTGCATATAGATAACTTCTTTCATACCGCTTTGAATGATAGCTTTTGCACATTCATTGCACGGAAATAATGTTACATAAACACGCGCTCCGTCAAGTGAGCCTCCACCATAGTTCAAAATGGCATTTAATTCTGCGTGACATACATAAAAATATTTGGTATGAAGAGGATCTCCTTCTCTCTCCCAAGGCATATCATCATCGTTGCATCCTATTGGCATTCCGTTATAACCAACTGACAAAATCTTATTATGATCATTTACAAGGCAAGCCCCTACCTGTGTATGATCATCTTTACTTCTCTGGGCAGATAGAATGGCAATCCCCATAAAATACTGATCCCAGGAGATATAATCTTTACGTTTCATTGTACATATTCCTTTCTGAATCTTTGTAGATATATTTTGTCATGTTTCTACGATATCGTCAACTTTTGATTTGTAGGTAGTGTTGCATGTATAAGTCAGAAAGAAGATAAGAAGAAATATTTATAAGAAAAAAGGGATGACACTCCGC
>CAJMOO010000136.1 GCA_905215045.1 uncultured bacterium
TACGGTTCAAATAATTTACGGAAATTCTTTGCTGCCATAATTATGATCCTCCAATATGTTTAATAGTTTTCTAAAAATAATTATAGCAAAGTGAATATATAAATGCAATGAAGAATGTGGTATACTATCCATAAATAAATTTTATGGATTGGGAGGGCATAGATTATGAATTTGAATCATTTGTACTATTTCCGGGCTTTGGCAAAGGAAGAACACTATACAAGAACGGCTGATATGCTGTCAATTACACAGCCAAGTTTAAGTCATGCAATATCATGTCTTGAGAGTGAATTAGGGGTAAAATTATTTGAAAAACAGGGAAGAAACGCAAAATTAACAAAATACGGAGCTTTATTTTTACGATATGTAGAACAATCTCTTGATATGCTGGATGAAGGAAGAAGAGTTTTAACAGAAACTTCAGGGATCAGCGGCGGATTTATTGATATGGGGTATATTTTTACACTGGGAAGTCACTTTATTCCGAATCTGATCAAAAGCTATCTTGAAGAAAAAGGAGAAAATCATATCAGATTCTCTTTTGGACAGGGAACAACGAAAAAAATCGTAGAAGAATTAAAGGATGGGAAATATGACCTCGCATTTTCTTCTTATGTAGAAGGAGAGGATGAACTCGAGTTTATTCCGATAGGACAGGAAGAATTGGTTCTTATCACGCCAAAAGGACATCCATTGGCAGAGAAAGAAGAGATCGATCTTATAGATACGGTTGATTATGATTATGTATATTTTACAAGAAATAGTGGATTAAGACCGGTAATCGACAGTTACTTTTCAAAAATTAAAAGACAGCCGGCAATTGCATATGAAGGAGAAGAAGATTCATCGGTTGCAGGACTTGTCGCAGCAGGATTTGGAATTGCGATCGTGCCAAAGATTCCGCTGCTTGATACGATGGATGTCTGTATCCGCCCAATTATATCACCAGAAATTGAACGATACATTTATCTTGTATTAAAGAAAGATAAATATCTGACACCAGTTGTAAAGGATTTTATTTCATTTATCACAGAGCAAAGTGAATTTGCTTAAATTATGGATGCAATGAATTGAAAAAAGATAGAAATGTATGATATACTATTTAAGACCATACTTTGTATTTATGAAAAGATGGGAATATTTAGGATAGAAAAGGAAAAAACAAGAAGATGAGTCAGTTAGAAGAGATTAGAGAGAGACTGGATCTGTGCGATAAGAAGATTGTCTCTGTATTAGAAGAGAGAATGGATATCATCAAAGAGATTATGGTCTACAAGAAACAGAATGGATTACCAATCCTTCAGCCGGAACAGGAAAAGAGACAGCGTAAGATGCTGCTCACTCATGTGGATGAGAATACATATAAGGATGAGATTCTTGATATCTTTACATATATTGTAGAGAACAGCAGAAGAATTCAGGCAAAGACATTGTTTACACATAATATCTTGCTGATCGGATTTATGGGAGCAGGTAAGAGTACTGTTTCTACATATTTAAGTAAGATTCTTGCTTCTCCACAGGTTGAGATGGATGAAGAGATCGTTAAGAAGGAAGGAATGTCTATTAATAAGATTTTTGAAGAATATGGAGAGACATATTTCAGAAACTGTGAGACAAACCTGTTGATCGAACTTCAGAAGAAGAACAATCAGATCATTTCCTGCGGTGGAGGTGTCGCACTTCGTGATGAGAACGTTGCAGAAATGAAGAAGAATGGAAAAGTTGTTTTATTAACAGCATCACCAGAAGTGATCTTAGAGCGTGTCAAAGACAGTGATGACAGACCATTATTACGTGGTAATAAGAATACAGAGTTTATCTCTAATATGATGGAGCAGCGTCGTCCAAAATACGAAGCAGCTGCAGACGTTGTAGTGAATACAGATCATAAGACAGTAGAAGAGATTGCTGAAGAGATCGTCGTAAAGCTAACAAGAGACGATAACTAAGAAACATATATATCATTTTCAAGATCAGATGATCAGATGGAGGAAGAAGCAATGCATGGATTTACTCAGTACACACCAACAAGGATTATTTTTGGTAAAGAGACTCAGAAACAGGCAGGAGAGCTTGCTAAGAGCCTTGGAGCAACCAAAGTATTTGTTGTATATGGTGGAGGAAGTGTTGTAAGAAGCGGACTGTTAGATCAGGTTACAGCATCATTACAGGAAGCTGGGCTTGACTATATGACGATCGGAGGAGTAAAACCGAATCCGAGACTGTCATTTGCAAGAGAGGCAGTAAAGAAATCCATTGAGTTTGGAACAGATTTTGTATTGGCAGTCGGAGGTGGAAGTGTCATTGATACTTCAAAGGCTGTTGCACATGGAACTGCCAATCCAGAGACAGATATCTGGGAATTCTGGTCTAAGAAGCAGACGGTTACAAAATCCCTTCCAGTCGGAGTTGTACTTACACTGGCGGCAGCCGGAAGTGAGACAAGTGATTCAGCGGTTCTTACGAATGAGGATACAAAGATCAAACGAGGACTTTCTACAGATTTTAATCGTCCGGCATTTGCAATCATGAATCCTGAACTTACATATACATTACCAAAATACCAGGTTGGATGTGGCGTTGTAGACATTATGATGCATACGCTGGATCGTTATTTCACTCAGACAGAGAATAATGAATTGACAGATGAGATCGCAGAAGGATTACTTCGTACCGTGATCAGGAATGGCGCTGTTGCAATCAAAGACTCTCATGATTACAATGCGATGAGTGAGATCATGTGGGCAGGAAGCCTTTCACATAATGGAATCACAGGTCTTGGAGCAGAGAAAGATTTTGCAGTTCATCAGTTAGGACATGAGTTAAGTGCGAAGTTTGACATTGCACATGGAGCAAGTTTATCTACTGTGTGGGGTGCGTGGGCAGCTTATGTATATGATGCGAAGCCAGCAAGATTTGCCCAGTATGCAAGAAGAGTCTGGAATGTTGAAGAAGCAGACGATGTGAAAGCAGCACAGGAAGGAATCAAGAAAACAGTCGCATATTTTGCATCACTTGATATGCCGACAAGTTTCAGCGAAGCAGCAGAGATCGGCTTAAAAACAGACGAAGAAGTGAAGAAAATGGCGCATGGATGTTCTTATGAAGGAACCAGAACGATTGGATCATTTAAGGTCTGTGATGAGAATGATATATACGAAATCTATAAATTAGCAAATA
>CAJMOO010000137.1 GCA_905215045.1 uncultured bacterium
CCAATTACTTCTACCATACTTTACCATTCTCCTTTATCGTCACAAGCAGCATTTCGATTGCCACTTCAAAATTAACATTCGCGATCAGTCGCCTTCTAGCCTTTTCTACCTCATCAAGAATATGACTGATTCCCTCAAATGAAATATAAATCTCCTGATCTTTTAGCTGACGGTATTTATCTTTAAATACAAGTTGATTTAAAGATCCTGTTGTCTTAAGAATCAGCATATCTCGATACCATACCATAATGATATCAAGGAAATCATAAATCTCATTCTTATATTTTGTCAGACTCTTCGCATACGATACAACTTCATAAATCTCCATACTCTTCATATGAGTGATCACGTTCATTGTATCATTCAGCATATCTTTAAATTCTTCTGTATCCAGTACATGCAATGCACGTCCAATATTCCCAAGTGAAAATGCTGCTGCAAATGCGATATCTGCATGACTTGCCCCTGTATTGGCTTTTAGATAATCTTCAATTTCGCTTTCTCTGACACTTCCTAATGTCATGGACACACATCTTGAGAGGATCGTATCTAACAATCTATCCTTATTGTTTGTTAATAGAAGGATCACTGCATATGCAGGTGGTTCTTCTAATGTCTTTAATAAGGCATTCTGCGCTCCTGCATTCATTCTATCCGCATCATCAATGATATAAATCTTATAATCTCCGCTATACGGTTTAATATCGATCGTCTCATTGATCCCTTTTCGAATATCATCAACTCTGATTTCATACTTTTCATGAGTAATATAAATGACATCTGGATGATTTAATGAATCCACCTGCTTACATGCTGCACATTCTCCACATCCATCTTTGTGTTCGCACAGAAGTGCCTTCGCAACTGCCTTTGCGATCATCATCTTTCCGCTTCCATCTTCGCCACTTAATAAATAGGCATGGGAAACTTTTCCCGTCTTGATTGCTTCTTCAAAATGAGAAATTATTTTTTTATGTCCTATAATTGCATCAAAACTCTTCATACTACATCACCCTTTACCATGAAATTTTTTGTTGACCTGTGAAACAATCTTCTGATGAATCTCTTCGATCGTCAGACTTCCGTCAACAGTATAGATTCTATCTGGATGCAGGCTCGCAAGTTGTCTGTATCCTTCAACAACCTTCTTATGAAAATCAATTGTCTCGCTTTCCATTCGGTCCAGCTCTGCCTGTTTTTTCTTTCTTGAAATACCAGCTTCTGCATCCAGATCGATCATAATAGTCAGATCTGGCATCGTATCTCCGATTGCAAATTGATTTACTTTGTAAACAAGATCAATTCCCATTCCTCTGGCAATTCCCTGATAGACTGCAGAAGATTCCACAAATCGATCACAGATTACGATCTTTCCATCTTCTAATGCCGGACGAATGACTTCTTCGATCAATTGAGCTCTGGCAGCTGCGTAAAGCAGTAATTCCGTCATATGTCCCATCTCAGTAAATTCTTTGTTAAGGATCACATTTCTTACAGCCTCACTGATCGGTGTTCCGCCAGGTTCTCTACATACTATTATATCATAACCTTTGTCAGATAAGTAGTCTCTTAGTAATTCTATTTGTGTTGTTTTTCCAGCTCCATCTGGTCCTTCAACGGTCAAAAATAATCCCATATTTATATCCTCTCATCTATTTATTATATATATTTTATGATCATCCAGTCCTATCACTTTCATATTATATTGCTCATACTGTCTGATCTTATCGATCACATACTTATCGATCACTTCTCCAGGCACAACAAGTGGAATTCCTGGTGGATACAAAAAAATAAATTCCGCTGCAATCTCATCTTTTGCATCATCATAATCAATCTGTATTCGATCTTTTGTTGCAGCTTCTTCTGGTTTTAACATCTTTTTATTTTGATGAAAATCATTTTCCAAAAATAAATACTCTGTATTCTTTTTTGTGATCTCACTGTCGATCTCTTTTAATGCCTGATACAATCTATCGTACCCTTCTTGTGTATCGCACACACTTGTCATTGCGATCACATAATAAAGTTCTGACATTTCCATCTCTAAATGATAGTTGTCTCTTAAAATCTCAAATAGTTCTTCTCCAGATATTGTCGTGTCTTTTACCGAAAACACAAGTTTTCCAATATCATCCGTTGGTACTAGTTTGATATATTTTAATTCTTCTAGTTTTTCACGTAGTATCCACAATTTCTCGTAATATTGTTGAAAATATCCACGATTTTCATTACATATGTGGATACATTGTTCAATTGATGCTATCAACACATAGGATGGGCTGCTGCTCTGAAATATTGACAATTTCTTTTGCATCATTTCTCTTGTGACACAATCTGTGCACAAATGAAGTAATCCCGTTTGCGTAAATGCGGGCAATGTCTTGTGCAGACTTTGTATCACAATGTCTGCTCCGCTATTTGCTGCACTCTCTGGAAATGCCTCATGATAAATAAAATGAGCCCCATGAGCTTCATCTACGATCAATGGTATATTATTTCGATGCAGAACATCTGATATTCCTTCGATATCTGATACTCTTCCTTCATATGTTGGTGAAACAAGGACCATTGCCTTAATTGAAGTTTCTTTTGTTATAATATTTTCTATCTGTTCCTTCGTAATGCCTTTACAGATTCCATATTCATCAATCTCTGGATAAATATAGATTGGATCAAGTCCCAACAATTCTATCGCGTGATAGACTGACTTATGACAGTTTCTCGCAACCAGTATCTTATCTCCAATATTACACAATGCAGCTATTGCAGCTAAATTCCCCGCAGTGCTGCTGTTTACCAGTAGATAACTCTCTTTTGTTCCATAAATCTGTTTTAAATCATCCATCAATTCTCGAATCATTTCTTCTGGATGGTGAAGATCATCAAATCCTGTGATCTCTGTAATATCAATTTGGGAAATCGCATCTAATAATGGATCGATCTTTAAATTTCTTTTATGTCCTGGCATGTGAAAAGGATAATCTTCTTTGTATTGTAGTTGTTTCAACTTATTATAAATTGATGTCATTTTTTATCCCTTTGTAAACATATTTTTTCATTTTTATT
>CAJMOO010000138.1 GCA_905215045.1 uncultured bacterium
ATTAATTGCTACTTTAACTGCCATCTCAAATTCCTCCTAAGTCTTGATTAATTAATTTGATGGATTTGCCAATCTGTTAATCTATTGACAAACTTCTTTCTTATTTTAAACAATACCGCCAAAAAATTCAAGGGAAATTTAGTATTTTTATCATGTATACAATAAAATCTTCTTGTACAATTTTACCAAATTTTCATATCGTTTCTTTAGCACAATGAATAAAAGCCATTTTTCAGGCATTTCCCTTATTCCTCTTCATCATTCTGGTTTAAAATATATCTGGCGATCGTAAATGCATATCCGGCAATTCTTTCCATACTGGAAATGATATCAAGGAAATATACACCTACATCTGGTGAACATTCTCCATCTTTCATACGTTGGATATGTCTCTTTCTAATTGTTTTTCTTGTATAATATACATCTGCTGCATAAGACAGAGTTTCTTTTGCCTCTTTTGTATCATCAAATTCAATCGCACGGATTGCTGATTCAAATGCTGACTTTACGAGATTATTCATATTTCTAAGCTCATAAGCCGCATCTTCTGAAATATTCTCTTTCATATCTTTGATATGCTGCAGATATCCAGCCATATTTTCCACATGATCTCCGGAACGTTCAATGTCTGTGATCGAATCAAACAGATTATTGACAACTTTCATTTCTTTTTCCGTGATTGCCAGATGACTGATCTTAACCAGATATTCTGTGATCATTGGCTCTAAATGATTGATCACCTGTTCGTCATTGTGAACTTTATCGATCTTACTCTGCCTTGGTTCTTCCCCACGCATTGCTTCTTTTGTGACACGATTTAAGTTCTTTAAAACAATCTCACCCATACGCACAACTTCTTTTACCGCATTCTCTACGGCAAATGCTGGTGTCTCAAGAATACGTGGATCTAAGTGACGTAGTGCTTTCTCTTCTGGTTCTTCTTCCTCTTCATCTTCTACTGGCTCTTCACGAATGATAAGTCCAGATAATTTTACCAATGCATTCGCAAATGGGAATAACAGTATCGTCACAGATATGTTAAAGATCGAGTGGAAAATGGAAATCTGTGTACTGGATATATGCTGCATTGCAAGATCTGGGAAAATACCAAAGAAAATCGTCATGATCACCCCATAAATAGCTGCACCCAATACATTAAAACTTAAATGGATCACAGCTGCCCTTTTTGCTGTTTTATTTGCGCCCGCACTAGATAAGATTGCTGTGATACAAGTACCAATATTCTGTCCTAACGTAATAAAGATCGCTGATCTCCAGTTTACGATCCCTCTCATCGCTAATGTCTGTAAAATACCGACAGATGCAGATGAACTCTGAATGATTGCTGTAACAACAGCACCGACTAAAATACCAAGAATCGGATTTCCTCCTAATACCTGAAATGCTTTGTAGAATACCGGACTATCCTGATATACTCCAATGGATGATGACATAGATGATAATCCAATAAATAAAATACCAAATCCGACGGCAATCTCCGCTTTCTGTGTCATCTTCTGTTTATTAGAGAATGTGATGATGAAAGCTCCGATTCCTAAAATAAATGGTGCAAAAAAATCTGGTTTTAACGCTCCCGCCCATTCATTAGCTGATACCAGCCATGCCGTGATCGTTGTACCTACATTGGCTCCCATGATAACACCGGCTGCCTGTGTAAGATTCATAATCCCTGCATTTACAAAACCTACAACCATAACAGTGGTTGCTGATGAACTCTGAATAATTGCTGTAACCAGTGCTCCTACAAGTACACCTAAAATACGATTGTTTGTTAAATATCCAAGCAGGTCTTTCATCTTATTTCCTGCTGTCTTTTGAAGTCCTGATGCCATGATATCCATTCCATACAGGAACATTCCAAGCCCGCCGATAAACGCAAACAGGTTACCGACATGTGTTAGTGTATTCATTTTTATGATTCCTCCTGTGTTTTTAACAGATCCCCCTTATTGGATCTCCCACATATACTATATTGTCTTTTCTACAACATAGATAATTTTAACAAACATACTCCTATATTTAAAGAACTTTTTACATAGATTTTATTTTTTCTTTACCTTTTTGTCATAATGTATATAATAAAAGTATTATATTTGTTTATACTAACTATTTACAAAGGAGTTTTTTATGATTCTTGCAGATTATCATTTACATACCAGTTTTTCTTCTGATTCAGAAAGTCCTATGGAAGATATGATCAAAAATGCCACCGCTCTTGGTCTTAAAACCATTTGTTTTACAGAACATCATGATATTGATTATCCTGATAATCCTGATGGCTTTGATTTTCTTTTAAATCTGCCATCTTATAAAGAAAAACTATTTACACTGAAAGAACAGTATCAGGATCAGATTGAGATCAATTATGGGGTTGAGCTTGGTCTTATGCCAACAACTTTAAAAAAATGTTCTGATTTTGTAAAAGATGAACCTTTTGATTTTATCATTGGCTCTACTCATATTGTAGACTTTATGGATCCTTATGATGCAATTTATTTTGAAACTTATCCAGCTGGTAAAGGACTTGCCCATTACTTTGAAGATATTTTAAAAAATGTTTCTTCTTTTAATGATTATTGTGTCTATGGACATCTTGATTATGCAGTACGTTATATTAAAGATCCTTCTTTTGAATTTCATTACAGTGATTATTCTGATCTCTTAGATACTATTTTAAAGAAGATCATTGATCATGGAAAAGGAATTGAAGTGAATACTGCCGGACTTAAATATGGAATGAGCGATCCAAATCCTCATCATGATATTATAAAAAGATATATGGAACTTGGTGGTGAAATTATTACGATCGGATCTGATGGCCATTGTCCAAGACATATGGCTTATGATTTTCATAAATTACCTGATTTTCTGTCTAATCTTGGAATTCGTTATTATACCATCTTTCGAGATAAGAAACCTGAATTCATTAAGTTATGAGTTTCTCTGCATAAAAA
>CAJMOO010000139.1 GCA_905215045.1 uncultured bacterium
TCTTAAGTCCCATAGACTGTAAAGATAAGATTTCATCGCATCGTTTATCTCTTTCATCTTGATTATCTGGTACAAATGGTGCTTTCGGGAATGTTCTTGTGATCTTGTTTTCTTTGACTTCTAGTGAAAATTCCTGTTCAAAATAATCATCTGTTTGGCCTCCTGGGAAAGAAGTCATCTTTCTTCGTTCTGCTGCCAATTTCTGCACATCGATATCTGCATAGATAATCTCATTTGTAAATCGTTTTGCTTCTGCTAAAACTGAACCATTTTCACATATGAGATGGTGTCCACTGTATACAACATCCTGTGTGGATTCTCCTTCTCCTGCATCAGCATAGATATAAGCCGCTAACAATCTTGCTGACTGATTTGATACAAGGCTTCTTCGATAAGATTCTTTTGTTGTTGTCTCTACACTTGCAGATGGATTACAGATTACCGTTGCTCCTGCCATTGCGTGATATGTGCTTGGTGGAAGTGGTACCCAGAGATCTTCACAGATTTCACATGCTACCACAAGTTCTGGAATCTCTTTGCATTTGAATAACTGATTCACGGCTACATTTACATAACCAAATTCTTCTCCAAACCAAAGATCTTCTTCTAATCCTTCTCCAGATGTAAAATGACGTAATTCATAAAATTCTGAATAGTTTGGTAAATGTGTTTTTGGCACGATTCCTAAAATACTGCCATCACTGATCACAACCGCACAGTTATATAATTTTTGTTTTATAACGATCGGACATCCTACAACAACTAACATACTCTTATTTTCAGTTGCTTTCACAATTCTTAAAAGCTGATTTTTACATTCTGTTAAAAGTGGCTGCTGCAAGAATAGATCACCACATGTATATCCACTGATCGTTAATTCAGAAAATACCAGAATACTTGCTCCATTTTTTTCTGTCTCATCGATGATCTTTAAAATTTCTTCTGTATTGTATGCAGGATCTGCCACTTTGATCTTTGGTGTTGCGGCTGCAACTTTGATAAATCCATCTTTCATTTTGTATACCTCAATTAAATATATGCAGGGGCCAGGTTTGATCACCTGACCCCTTATAAATCTCTTTGTATTATTCTTCTTCCATGTTACTTAATTTTGCTGCCTGATCTGCTGCTGTTAAGCTGTCGATCAATTCATCTAAATCACCGTTCATGATAGAATCTAATTTGTGAAGTGTCAGCTTGATTCTGTGATCTGTAACACGACCCTGTGGATAATTGTATGTTCTGATCTTTTCAGAACGGTCTCCTGTACCGATCTGGCTCTTTCTCTTTGCTGCTTCTTCATCATGTGCTTTCTGCTGTTCTAATTCATACAGACGGGAACGTAATACCTTTAACGCTTTGTCCTTATTCTTTAACTGGGATTTTTCATCCTGGCATGATACAACGATTCCTGTTGGAATATGTGTTAAACGTACCGCAGAGTCTGTTGTATTGACACACTGTCCACCATTTCCTGATGCACGGAATACATCAAACTTACAATCGTTCATATCGATTTCTACTTCCACATCTTCCACTTCTGGCATGATCGCTACCGTAATTGTAGATGTATGGATTCTTCCTCCAGACTCTGTTGCAGGGATTCTCTGTACACGGTGTACACCGCTTTCGTACTTGAATCTTGAGTATGCACCCTGTCCAGATACCATGAATACAAGTTCTTTAAATCCACCGATTCCACTCTCATTAAAACTTAATGTATTTACTTTCCAACGTTTGCTTTCTGCATAATTTCGATACATACGTGCAACGTCAGCGACGAATAACCCAGCTTCATCTCCACCGGCACCGGCACGCATCTCAACGATGATATTCTTGTCATCCATTGGATCCTTTGGAATTAAGAGAATCTTTAACTCTTCTTCTAATCTTTCCACATTTGCCTTAGATTCATTCAGTTCTTCCTTGGCAAGTTCTTTCATCTCTTCGTCAGACTCTTCTTCTAAAAGCATCAAACTATCTTCGATATTCTGTTTCTCTGCTTTGTATTCTTTGTATTTTTCCACGATCGGTGTCAGCTCATTTTGTTCTTTCATCAGATCACGGAAACGATTCTGGTTACCTGCTACATCTGGATCATTCAATTCCTGCAGTACAGTGTCCAGACGATCTACTAAACCTTCTAACTTATCAAACATCTTATTCTCCTTCTCTTGCAAATCCAAAGACCAGCCGGTCTAATCCTGCCAGGTCCTTTTTTATCTCAACACAGGCAAAATCCTGTGCTTCCATCAAATTCTTCACTGCTTCTCCCTGATCATATCCGATCTCAAATGCGAGCATTCCTTGTGGATTTAAATAGTTTTTCGCTTCTTTGATGATCTTCTTATAAAAATAAAGTCCATCTTCCTTCCCATCGAGTGCTAACATCGGTTCATAGTCTTTTACCTCCGGCATCAGCTTCCCACATTCTTCCGTTGTAATATAGGGCGGATTCGAAATGATCAGATCATAGCTTCCTGTGACATTCTCAAAAAGGTCACTTTGAATAAATTTTACCATAGGTGCGAGATTTTCGCCATTAGCTTTTGCAATTTTTAATGCTTTTTCACTAATATCCGTTCCAACACAAACTTCTGGCTTTAAAATCAATGCCAGACTGATCGCAATACAGCCTGAACCAGTGCATAAATCCAAAATTTTCAGATTCTTTAAGGTCTGCGGGACCTTAAGAAGCACTTCCTCCAATACTGTTTCTGTATCTGCTCTTGGGATCAGCACATCTGGTGTTACCTTAAATGTATATCCCATAAATTCCTGTGTTCCTAAAATATATTGCAATGGCACATGTTCTTTTCTCTTCTGAATCAATTCTTTATATCTTTCTTCTGCTTCTTTATCATTGATCTCATCCGTCATTCCGAACAGATAGTCTTCCCTTGATATATGAAAACATTCAGAAAATAAATACCATGCATCACCAGATGCATTCTCAATCTGTGCTTCTTCTA
>CAJMOO010000140.1 GCA_905215045.1 uncultured bacterium
GCTGAAAGGAATTTATCAACATCGATTTGCAACTTGGCAAACTGAAGTTTGGAAGTCTAAAGTCTTCCGTCTACGAAATCCAAAATTATCAGCCAATACCGTACAACATACACACCCGTAGTGATTTGAATAGCCGTCCGTGTATATGAGAAAAACGAAATAATCGAATAAAGGATCCAGAACCATTGAAATTTTGCCGTCGTTTTGAACGGTTCGCAGCGAATTTGGTCGGTTGTTTGAGCGTCAAAGACTACTGGTTTCAATACCTTTGAACGCGAGTTACCGAAGGAAAATTCGCGAATCAGCGACCGTTCAAAACGGCGTGCATAAATTTCTGGTCTGGATCCTTTATTCGATTATTTCGTTTTTCTCATATACAAAATGAACGACTACCTTCAAATTACAATTTATTAATTCGCTCAATAACTTCATTCACCTTCTCCACAATCACTTTTTTCGCCCCACAAAACAATTCCAAAACAACAGCTTTCTTCCGATACAAGAACAAAATAATCCCAAGCAGGACTACAACAGGAAGTCCCCATTTCAAAGCGTTCATCCAAAAGCTGGCAGTCGTACTGCCGTGATAAGTTGCTTGAAAATTGTTTCCAGTCAATTCAAAATCACATAGGTCGTGAACATTTTCGTCTGAATTGATCAGTGTTGAGATGGTTTTTGTTGATGTATTTTGTTTTGTTTTGTCCTTTACATTTTCTGAAGGTGTAAGTGATACGGAAACGGATTCTTTTGGATTTATAGATGCAAAAATGTAATGTCCAGATAATTCTTCGTCATTTACGTTTGAAGGCAGTACGATTTTGTCTGAAAAATCTACTTTTTTACCGCCGGTTAACGAAAAATGTTCTTTTGCATTCATGCTGCTGTTTTTAAATAATGCTGAAAAATCTTTATTGCAATCGGTTACGCTTCCTTTTTGTATAAAAGACAGAGTGACAGTTTGCTTGCCGCTTACAGTCACGTTGCTGATGGTGTTTCCTTTAAATTGTTTTTTCAAAATAGCTAATTGACGATCGGTGATTATTTTTTTGAAAGAAAGAGAAACTTTGCGGCGGATGTCTTTTGGTGTATTCCATACAGAGGCGATTTCGTATTTTGTAATCGGCTGTGTGATAGAAGAAGCAAAGTTGATTTCTTTTTCTTTGATCTTGCCATGAAAAATCTGTTTTTCATTAAAAGTATAAGTAACAGGGATACTTCCTTTGTTGGAAAGGAAATTCGATACATCTATGGATTCCTTATAATTGATCTTAAGCTTAAAGGGGTTATCCTTGCTGCAGGTGGAGCTGTAAGTTCCAAAGGAGTTCTTTGAGTGAAGAACAGCTCTTGTTTTTTGCGCAAGATCGGAAAAATTATGGGCAGTAAAGCTTACACATAAGATTTTCCCATCGGAAGTATTTTCCCATGTAATATCATTTCCTGAGAAATAAGAGCGGATCTTGCCGGAATTCTGGTCTAAGGTTTTCTGTGGAATATTAAATTTGATTGTTCTAGTAAGTCTGCCAGATGTCTGGGATGTTGTATCAATATGAATGGATGATAATGGAACATAAGTCATTTCATCGATATTAATCTTATCTTTTGTCTCGTATGTTTTGCCAAGGAAAGAAATCTCTGTTGTCTTTAAATCCCATAGATCAGAGGAAGAGTCCTTATCAATATATTTTCCTTCGTACAAGGCTGTGTAAAGCCATGTCATAAGATCTTTGGATGTAAAATTTTCCTTGTAAATAAGACCATTTACAAATGGAGAGTCTCCATATTCATAAGTGATCACGGGTGAAAAATTGAGAAGACCGCTGACTTTCTGCTTGTAATCATCAAGAGATGAAAAACGAAGGTAAAATGTATAAGTATCGTTTCCGGCATCAGAAGATGATGTATAAGTAAGAGCATCCGGACAGGATTCTTTGATCAGATTATTGAGATCTTCTTTACTTCCCTTGAAATAAGTATGAAAATCGCGGGAAGAAAAGGTACAAGACATAGTTCTTGTACCTGAAAAGTCTTTGTTTAGTTTTACTTTGCTGCTTAAGTTTACCCCGCATCCGCATAAGAGAAGCAGGGACAGCAGCAAGCTAAAAAGAAAAACTTTTTTCTTCATAAGGTTCTCCTTATTATTTGAGATCAGCTAAATAAGCATCATTGACCGCAATAACTTTCTCCATTGCATCATGTCCTGGAGCTCCGATCGTATTACGTTTTTCAACACATGTTTTCATGCTGATCGCTTCATAGATATCTTCTTCAAAAACAGGGCTGATTTTCTTGTATTCTTCTAAAGAAAGATCATCTAAAGAAATCTGTTTATCGATGCAAAGAAGTACAAGCTGTCCAACAATTCCATGAGCATCACGGAAAGGTACACCATGATTTACAAGATAATCAGCAGCATCTGTTGCGTTAGTAAATCCGTGTTTTGCACTGTCTTCCATCTGTGGTTTATTAAATGTCATTGTCTTCATCATTCCGTTAAATAAAGAAATACATCCTTTGACAGTGTCGATCGCATCAAATGTAAGTTCTTTATCTTCCTGCATATCTTTGTTATATGCCAGAGGAATTCCTTTCATTGTTGTAAGGATGGAAGTTAAAGCTCCATAGACACGTCCTGTCTTACCACGAACTAATTCAGCGATATCAGGATTCTTCTTCTGAGGCATGATACTGCTTCCTGTGCTGAATCCGTCATCGATGGATACAAATTTATATTCGTTAGAGTTCCAGATAATAATTTCTTCGCTGAAACGGCTTAAATGCATCATGATCGTAGATAAAGCGGATAAAAGCTCGATCACATAATCACGATCAGATACAGAATCCATACTATTTAAAGTAGGACCATAGAAATCAAGCAGAGAAGCTGTCTGTTCACGGTCTAATGGATAAGTAGTACCTGCAAGAGCACCAGCTCCTAAAGGAC
>CAJMOO010000141.1 GCA_905215045.1 uncultured bacterium
TACTGTTCTTCTCTGAATATATCGTCTGTTTATTCACTGTAAGCTTATAATCTCCGCCTCCACCGGAATACGTCGTTACCGTATATGGATGTCTGGAATTATTAAATGTCCCACCGCTGACATTTTTATTTTTTTCATATTCATCACTATGAATATACATTGTCAGACTATCGCTTTTCCCATTTGGTCCATTGATGTTCACTGTTAAATGTCCATCTTTAAAATGTTTGTTTCCTCCTGTATTATATGATTGATAAGCATGTGCCTTCTTCATCTGATACCATGCCAGAACGGAAACAAATGAAACCATGACCACTAATACCACTATGATCTTTCGTTTTCTTTCCAGGATCTTTTTTGCATTCTTCATCACATCCTCCTCTCTATCTATTTTTATCTATCTTCCTTTTGTTTCCTGATCTTCTGTCCATGATTCCTCATACAGTACACCACATACCGGTATCTTCCATGTCCTCGGTACGGATGACAGGTTAAAAGTGTGACCATATCTTTCCCTTTTTGAATCAGAATCTTGTCCATATCATATGGATCGATCACTTTAATCTTTGTAACCCGGTAATCCAGTCTTTCCCATGGATTTCTAATGATCACCTGATCGCCTGTTTTTAACTGTTCGATGTCCCGAAAATACGGAATTCCCCGATATCCCCGATGTGCAGCGATCACGCAGTTGCTGTCTTTTTGTCCTACTGACAGGGATGTCTGTCCCATGATCGCTGCTCCTTTTCTCATATTTTCCATCGTCGCTCCCAGATATAATGGAAGTTTCTGTTTCATCTTCGGTATCTTAATGTAACCGAAGGTATTCTTTTCGTTTCTTAAGACGATCGGTGCACTGCGGTAACTGAATACATCCTTTAGTCCTGCTTGTTTTTCTTTGAATATCTTCCTGTTATAGCAGACTGCTTTTTGATACAGTAGATCATCCTGTTTTCTTTTGCTTCTCCTCTGCGTCAGTTCTTTCACTGTCTGATCGGACTGTTTTTGTTTCAGATATGATATGATCTCCGGATAAAGCAGTAACGTGATCCCTATCACCAGAAAAAAGATTCCAACAATATTTATGATCTTTTGTTTCACCCATATCTCCTTTCTCAGCTTTTTCTTTTCATCTTTTCATATACTTTTCTGGCTGCGATCAATACACAAATGATCAATAGTCCTGCAAAGATGGCCCGTTTGTAAACTTCCATCCATTGCGAATGATGATTTCTTGCTCTTATCTCTTCCTCTTTTGCATGATAAGCTGTGCGAACTCCTCGGACTAATAAACGCTTGTCATTAATTCCATAGGGTGTGCAAGTAACCAATGTTACATGATCTTTTCCTTCCATGATCTGAAGTTCCTTTGTATCTTGTGGTTCCACGACTGTGATCTGATCCACACGGTAAGCAATCTTTTTATCCAATACATGTATAAAAAAGAAATCTCCCTTTTTCATCTCTGTCAGATCTGTAAAGATTTTTGCAGAACTAAGCCCAGTATGTCCAGTCAGCACCGCATGGGTATCTTTTCCTCCAATCGGAAAGGAAGATGTAGCCAGATGTCCGATCCCATGTTCCAAAACTGTCCCACTTGTCCCATGATAGATCGGCAGATTAATTGAAATGCAAGGAATCTTTAAATATCCCATGATTGATGATCCATCAATATTTAATATTCTATTATAATGAGCCATCTCTCCATCCAAACGTTTTACCTTAAACGGATCAGTCAACTGTACTGAAGATCGCATCAATTCCCCATTATACTGTTTTGCTTCATCCATTACTTTTTTTATGATCGCCTGATCCATTCCGGCTGCCTTTTCCTGATAACTTTCCACTGTCGAACCTGCACTCTTTTCAAACAGATAATTGCTTGTAAATGGATAAAACAACAGCAAAAAACCTGTCAGAACGATCAGAATCGGTATGATCTTTTGTTTCATTTTATCTTTGTGATCGTCTTCTGTTTTTGTTCAAGATCAAGATCCCACATCCAGCAACAACAACCCCTGCAATGATCAGAAGATAGTTTCCTGCCCCACCTGTCATTGGCAGCATGAACTGCTTCTGATTTGTAATCTGCATATTGATATATGCATTTCCAGAATCATCGTGTTTTGTCATCGTTGCCTTTGTCTCATCCACAGTCGCACTCGCTGCTGTAGTCTGAACCATCACATCATTCTTTAATACCGCACCATTAGGAACTCCATCATTTGCTGTGGAATCTGCATCAGACTTACTCTGGATCCCTGTGATGTTTGCTTCGGTTGGTGTGATATCTGCTTTTGTCTCTTTGACCTTAACGATCACTTCTTTCTTTAACAGGGAGTATCCTGCATCGGAGTGTGTTTCTGTAAATCCATATTCATCTCCTTCGATCCCATTGATCACAAGTTTTCCATCAGAAGACGGACTAAACTGAGTCGCATCAGCTTCTTTTGCAGACTTTCCTGTTACCTGATAAACACCTGCTCTATCTGCTCTTGCTACCAGATAGTAATTATCTGTCTTATTTTTTACAACGAATTTAACCTTTGTTGCATCTCCCTTGCTGTCAGAAAATTTCTTTGTCAGATCATATCCGTAAGAGTATACGATACATTTGTCTTTTAAAATATCATAATAATTCGTATTTGTTCTCTTCCACGTAAGGGATACATCGTTTGGATTTCCTTTATCACCAAGAATAACGCTGTCATCTGTGTTCACCTTAGCTGTATAGTATATAACGATATATTTATCAGAATATTTCTTATTCAACTCATTAAGTCCTGCTTTTGTCATCTCGATCTTCATTGCAGGATCGTCTCCAGATTTTCCGTATGTTGCTGCAAACTTTGGATCCGTGTCGGAACTCTTCCATACAGCCAATGCACCACTCTT
>CAJMOO010000142.1 GCA_905215045.1 uncultured bacterium
TATGCAAATAGATTACATATCTCAGACATAAAAAGAGCCGGATGACCGGCTCTTTTTTATTAACTCTTTTTTCATTAAAATCTGATCTTACAAAAATAATAAAGATTTAAATTCGTGATTCACATGATAACGCATATATTCGCGAACGATCTTTTTTAATTCCCATAAAACATCCGCACTGACTTTAAAGGTATAAAGCTTCTCGATCGAACTGTAGAGAATGTACTGAAGTGTATATAATGTTGCAGGGCTTACTTTCACTTTCCCATGTTCACATTTGTTACATACCACTCCGCTTTCTCTTGCATCAAACCAGATCAGATCTTCACTGCTCTCACATTTTACACATCTGGATGCTTCGATTCCGATTCCATATAATGCAAGGATCTTAATCTCATAAATACAGCGGACCAATTCAATATTGATCGTCTTTTTTTCTAATGCACGCAGTGTCTGATAGAGTAATTTTAAGATTTCTAACTCATCGTTATTCTCTCTTGTCAGATAGGATGAAAGTTCACAAAAATAACTCGCATAATAAATGAGATCCAGGTCTTTTTTCAGAGTATCAAAATAATTCTCAACCCCGGCCCACATCAGATTAAAAGAATTTTTTCCCTCATATAAGGAAAACTCTCCAAATGTAAATGGCTGACAGGCTGCCGCATACTGACTGGTTGCTTTTTTTGCACCTCTTGCAAATGCCGAGATCCTTCCACGCTCTTTTGTGAGGAGTACGATCCGCTTATCATACTCCCCGATATTTCCAGCCTGTAAGACCATACCTGTCACTTTGATCTCTTGTGACATCTTTATACTTCTTTCTTATCATATCCGTAGTTCTTAAGCAGCATATCACTGTCTCTCCAGTCTTTCTTGACTTTGACCCATAACTGAAGATTTACTTTCATATCCAGAAGATTTTCCATCTCGATCCTTGCCTGTGTACCGATCTTCTTAAGCATAGATCCCTGCTTTCCGATAATGATCCCTTTATGGGAATCTCTCTCGCATACGATCGTTGCATCGATATCCACGATATGTCCATGACGTCTGACTTTCATCGCATCAATGACAACCGCAATTCCGTGTGGGATCTCCTGACTTAACAGACGAAGGGCCTTCTCACGGATCAATTCTGCACAGATCTGTCTCTCTGGCTGATCTGTGATCGTATCTTCATCAAAGTACATTGGACCTTCATCTAAATATTTGTAAATACTGTCAATGACATCATCTGTATTCTTGCCTTTCAGTGCAGATACTGGGATGATTTCTGCAAATTCACATACATCTTTGTATGTATCGATCGCTTCTAAGATGTCTTTTTCTTCCACTGTATCAATCTTGTTGATCACCAAAATGATCGGTGTCTTGATCTTTGATAACTGTTCAATGATATATTTTTCGCCGCCACCGATGAAAGTACTTGGCTCTACCAGCCAAAGTACTACATCAACTTCATTTAATGTGCGTTCTGCAACCTGTAACATATAGTTTCCAAGCTTATTTTTTGCTTTGTTGATTCCCGGTGTATCGAGGAAAATGATCTGTCCTCTTTCATCTGTATACACCGTCTGGATACGGTTTCTTGTTGTCTGCGGTTTGCTTGATGTGATCGCGATCTTCTGTCCGATCAGGCGGTTCATTAATGTTGATTTACCAACATTTGGACGCCCGATAAATGTTACAAATCCAGATTTAAATTCATTTGCCATAAATTGTCCTTTCCCTGTTTTCTCTATAGTACGTGTTTTACTTCATCAAAATATTCTTTATTCTGATCGATCTTCTCTTCATTTCCAATGCAGCAGCGGTTTCCTGCTTCTACTACTGCTTTAACGATCGGTGCTAATGCTCTGATATCTTCCTGTGTACAGGATAATACCTGATCTCTTACCTTCTGAAGGTCAGCTTCTGTCTTACCTAAGAAATATGCATGAAAACTTCTTGCCCCCATATCAACAGCTTCCATTGGCATATCCATGCTTCCGATCGTTCCAATGATATATTTCTTCATATCACGATCATCTGCATCAAAATCTGCTACATAATCTGCTGCCTCGTCATATACTTTATAAGATTCAGAAAGGTTTGGATCACGGTATGTCACAAACATAGAATCTCCCTGATCTGAGAAACTGCACATGCATCCATACGCACCACCTTTGACACGGATCTGAATCCACAGATATTCATAGGAGAAGATCATCTGAAGCACTTTTAACGCTCCTGTATACTCAAGTCCTGCATCCTTAAAGTTTCCAGCACATGCCACATATTGAACACCGCCTGCTGTTGCAAATCCTTCATTGCTCTTTGTACATGTAACTTTGACTTTCTCACCCTGTTTCTGGTCTTCATATAATCCTTCGATAAAGCTTTCTACTTCAGCTTTCATGAATTCAGGTGCTTCTTCTTTTCCTGTATAACTGATCGTCATATTTTGTTTTTCAAAGATCATTCTTGCAGCTTCTTTTAAACCATTGACGATGTTGTCATATTCTTCCTCGAAGTTTTCATACCATTTCTTCACAGTATCAAACATTGTGATTCCCTGAATTGCTTCACGGTATGCTGCGTATTCTGAGAAATAAGACATCGCACGGTTTGCAGCACTCTTATGTCCTGTCTCTGTCAGTGTGATCTTAAGATTTGTATAAATCTGTCCGATGATCTCTTTCAGTCGTTTCTTATGATCTAATTTGCTTTCAAATGCCACTTCTTTTAATAACTCAAATGCTTTTTCGATATTAGAATAGAAGCATTTTGTCTTTAAGATAAACATTGGCAGAAATTCATGCACATCCGTTGGCATCACATCCATGGTCGCGCTGATGCCACCTGTCTCAATGCTGATCTCGTTTCCTAATTCCTGATAACTAT
>CAJMOO010000143.1 GCA_905215045.1 uncultured bacterium
TTCTCCTAATTCTCCACGGATTTTATCTCCAAATCCCATATACGTATTGAATCCAAGCATATATACAGCCATTGCCATAGACAGCTCATCTTTTTCATCACCATATAATGATGCCACTTTTCTCAATTCATCAATAACCGTATCGTGTGGTACTTCAACACCGCCTTCTTCATTTACAACAGAATTGATTACCTCCGGCAATGCCATACACATCTTATAAAATGCATCTTCTTCACCAGTGAGAATTGCATAAAACTGATCCATACTCACACGGCGAATCAATCTATGCTGTACATTTTTCCCATCAACTTTTGTTGACCATTTTATATTCTGTGATTTCTTTGCAATTGCTTCAACCAACAGACACGCACAATCATCATCTTCCAAAATCTGTCCCTGCATCTTTATATATGTTTTTGCAGAAGATGCAGAATTCATAGTATTGTGTTTGTTTTTCATTTCCACATATATTGTATGTACAATATCTCCATCTGGCATTTGTATTCCATCGGGATTTCTGTAAATAACATCCCAGCCTGCCTGCGGGACTTCGCATCCTTTGAAATAGGAAAAAATATTCTGGTGAAAATATCCTATATCATTATTATTAGACTTATCTCTCTGCCGGAAAATTTCATTATTTACAATTTCTTCCCAGCTTGTACGATACACCGATTTATCAAAAATCAGCTTGATCGGATCAATCAGGTTACTATTGAACCGCTTCAAATCATACGATTCCAGTTTTTCTCCATATTTCATAATCGTTGCACGCACATGCTTCTTAAAATCTTCTTCTGATATAAAATCTAAATTCCACGCCATTTATTTTACCCCCTCTAATGATTTATGTATCTCTAACCCAATTTCATATGCTAAATTGACAGGAACAGCATTTCCAACCTGTTTATACTGAGATTGAACACTTCCACAAAATTGCCATTCATCTGGAAATGTTTGACATCTTGCATTCTCACGTACCGTAAACGGTCTTGCTTCCAATGGATGACATCTTTCTGTTTGCTTCTGAGACGGTGAAGTCAATACCGTCAATGACGGTTCATCCAGGCTCATTCTCCTAAGAATTCCTGTTCTTCCACCTTCCATATCCCAGCAACTTTTCATATATGCTTTTGCAATCTCTGGATCAATATCTCTCCAATATCCTCCGGGTGGAACTAATTCAAATATTTTCCTTTTATTTTCTCCGTATGGTACTCCTGGTCCTTCTGGACAATCCAATAAAACATCTCTCAAAACAGGCTTATAATCATGTTCTTTAGGAAATGAAAATGAAACTTTTCCCACTAAATCATTTCTAATTCCAACAGTGATTAGTCTCTCTCTTTTCTGTGGCACACCAAAATCCCACGCATTTAAAACCTTTTTCTGAATGGTATATCCCGCCTGTTCAAAAATATTTGTTATCGTTGCATATGTTCTTCCCTTATCATGAGTCAGCAACCCCCGCACATTTTCAAACAAAAACATCTTTGGCTGTAATTTTTGTAAAAAAGTTGCATAGTGATAAAAAAGTGTTCCTCTTGCATCTTCAAGTCCTAATCTTTTTCCAGCATAAGAAAAAGCCTGACACGGTGCTCCTCCCGATAATAAATCCAATTCTCCTTTTTTTATACCAAAATAATCTTCCAAATCCAAACAAGATATATTAGCTATATCATCATGAATAACTCTCCAGTTCGGCCTATTGGTTTTCAAAGATTCTGCCGCATCTTTATCAAACTCTATTAGTCCCAATGGTTCAAATCCAGCTTTTTCGATTCCCAAAGCCAGACCTCCTGCTCCAGCAAACAGTTCTATGGTTGTAAATGCATCAATATCGATTTGTGGTGATTCTTCTTTTTTTATCTCTACAACATCTTCTATCTTGCAATTTAATGTAAAACATATTTTTTCTATTGATTCAAATGAAACTGGCTCATTCTTTCCTAATCGAGCTAATACATTAAAACTTATTCCTGACGCTTCCTTCAATTCTGTACGGTTCATTTTTTTATCTATCAGTAATTTCCATAATTTGTCATAACAAATCGCCATTAAAATTCCTCCAAAATCAAAAATAGTACAACTCATATTTTACCATATACCACAATTAGCAACAAGCAATTTTCTCACTATATCGTTAGATTTCCTCTTGTATGTTTCTTAACCCCTTTGCTATTTCTTCTGTTTTTTGATAATATATTCTTATCAGTTCAGGCAGAAAGAAGGTACCTATATGTCACGTGATTCCGCTACTGTTTCAAACAATATGCGTAAGATCCACAGTAAAGATACTTCCATAGAACTATTGCTCCGAAAAGCTCTATGGCACAAAGGTTATCGCTATCGAAAAAATTATAAAGCTCTCCCTGGTTCTCCTGATATTGTTCTTACCAAATATAAAATTGCTATTTTTTGCGATAGTGAATTTTTTCACGGAAAGAATTGGGAGATTCTCAAACTTCGGCTTGAAAAAGGAAAAAATCCAGATTTTTGGATCAAAAAAATCGAGCGAAATCGTAATCGTGATTATGAAAATGATAAAAAGCTTCTATTCCTAGGCTATACTGTTCTTCACTTCTGGGGGCAAGATATTTCCAAACACACAGATGAATGTTTACAAGCCATTGAAGAAGCCATTTGGGATACAAAATTTTCTGATACAACCACTGACTATGATATATCTGAAGAATAATCCCTCCTATACATGAGGCTGTCCACAACTCCTGCAGACAGCCTCTTTCCTACATAAAGATTATATTTTTATATGCTATTTCTTCAGCAGTTGCTTGAATATTATTCATCCT
>CAJMOO010000144.1 GCA_905215045.1 uncultured bacterium
TTGTTATCTTATTTCTGACACATTAACCAAAGACTATCGTCGCAAATTACAATTTAATTAATATGATACACCCATTTTTCCTTACGTGCCGGTATTTCAGGATATTCTCCATCTACATATCCCAACACACAATGTCCAATTCCGACATATTCTCCTTCAATTCCCAGAGATTTCAAAAGTTCTTTTCCTTCTTCACTCTCAAATTCTTCCTTTGCTCTGTGAATCCAGCAGCTTCCGATTCCAAGTTCGTGTGCTTCTAACATCAGATTCCCCATCACTAAGCTTCCGTCATAGACTGCTGTTGGGCGGTTTTTGTCGGCGAGAACTACTAATACTACTGGTGCTCCGTAGAATGGATCAATGTCTTTTCCAATGATGTCGGCATTCCATTTGGACATTTTATCTCTGACTTCCTTGTTTGTGACTGCCAGAATGATTGGTGACTGCTGTCCCATTCCTGTTGCGGCATAAGTTCCTGCCTCTACGATCTTATCAATGATCTCTTTTGGTATCATATCTGGTTTGTATTTTCTGATACTTCTTCTTGTTTTGATCACTTCTAACAATTCGCTCATAACCTGTTCCTCCTCTATGTATCATGTATCTTATAAATTAAAAATCAAAATCCTCATAATCTGCTGGTAAAAAACGATGATAGATGATATGACATCCTTCATCGTGGAAACAATAATAATAGGAATCTTCATGTCCTTCTGGAAAACGGATCAGATAGTCAAATTCCCCATTACTTATTTCTTCTACCGATATATCTTTATTGTACTGTCGAAACAGTGCAATGATATCCTGCATTTTACATCCGTGTTTTCCAACAATCTCTACCAGTTCTTTGATAAACTCATTGGGCTTTGTGTTTTCATGTACATAACTGCTTCCTTCTTCTGGAATATGAAAACAAAATCTTTCTTTTTTGCTGGTAACTTTGATGTCTCCTAAAGTTTCTTTGATAAACTCTGGCATTTGACAAAGTCTGGTTTTCATCTGTTCTTCTGTATCTTCTGTCTCAAAAAAATGATTTAATGAGCTTAATGGATAATACAAACGTATGCTTTCTCTTCGAAATCCAAGCTTTGCCTGTTCTTCCTTGATAATGTCGATTAAATTCTTATAAAGGCGTTCAAATCCCATGGTGTCTTCCTCCATTATCTATTTTTTTAAAATCTTGTTAATGCTTTTCATCATATTTTTTGCATCTTTGCCTCCAGAATATCCCATACGGTATACATGGTTATCCAGTAAGATTTCTCCTGAATCACTGACCACCAACATCTTATTTCCGAACAGCATGATCATCTGAGGTTTGCTTGATGTGCTCATCTGTGATGAGTTTGTCAGTGTTTTTGTTGTAAAATGATAGGAATACTGATCTAGTACATTTACGATCTCTGTGTATTTTTTATCATCTTTCTTAAATGAATATACCTGCTGTTTCTTTTTGCCGTTCGCATCTTTTGTTACAGTATCAGTTGATGTAACCTGAATCATTTTGGATGATGCTGTATATTTTTCAAAAGAATATGGTGAAAGCATAACAATTGCAATGACGGCTACGATAAGAACCGCAACAACGATCTTCATTGTTCTTCCCATTGTAAATTTCATTTTGTTGTTCCTCCAATCTATTTTTATACCTATATTAGATTAGCAGAATTTCACAAAAATGTCGATAGCTTTCCCTTCTTATTCCTATCCTAAAAGATCTTATAATGTGGTTTTTCTTCATTAAATAATTTATATCTCAAAAAATCATCCAGCACGATTGCAGCACTTGAAACAAGAAACCAGAGGACTGAATACAGCAGGCAGACCTGTCCCATAAAATTGTATGGAAGGTGGGAATAATCCCAAATATCCATTTTCAGCCATACATTCACGATCAACCCCGTAACAAATTCCAGTGCTGTAATGATCACTGACGATAAAACCATCTGACTGATAAAGCTCATTTTAACTTTTACATTTTCGTTTAAAAGACCACAGCAAAGAAAACATGCTCCACCACATAAAAACATGGAATAATGAGAATATCCTCGCACTAAAACTTCCAGCAGAAAATACGCCATTCCACCGATTGCAAATAAAATCATATATTTTTCTATTTGATATCTTTTTTTCATAGCCACCGCCTGTTTTTCTATCTTTCTTTTATTGTGCGTTATTTTCTTCTTGCATATTCTTTCATATAAAAAAGAATCTTATTTGTTTTTTCTTAAGAATTACACAATTTTTCCTTTGATTTTAAAAATTTGTGGCAAAATACCCCCATTTCATGTAAAATAGAAAAAGTAAATTCATTTGATTTTATGACAAAAAATAAAAATATATACAGAAAAGAGGAAAACACTTATGGCACAATTATGGGGCGGTCGCTTTACAAAAGAAACAGACCAGTTAGTTTACAACTTTAACGCATCTATTTCCTTTGACCAGAAATTTTATAAACAGGACATCCGCGGAAGTATTGCACACGTTACGATGCTTGCAAGTGTTGGTGTTTTAACGGAAGAAGAACGTGATCAGATCATCGATGGTTTGAATGGTATTTTAAATGACATCGAGACTGGTGCCGTTGAGATTACAAGTGAATATGAAGATATCCACAGCTTTGTAGAAGCGAACCTGATTGATCGTATCGGTGATGTTGGTAAGAAACTTCATACTGGAAGAAGCCGTAATGACCAGGTCGCTTTAGATATGAAACTTTATACAAGAGATGAAGTTGTTGAGATCAAAG
>CAJMOO010000145.1 GCA_905215045.1 uncultured bacterium
CATCTTAGAAATACCCCTCTCTCTTTCTTCTTTCCATGCTTCCTGCTGCTTCATTGTCAATAACTCTGGTTGTTCTTTCTGAAGAAACCGCACTTAATGTCTCATCAATGATCTCATCAAGTGTTGAGGCTGTGGATTCCACTCCTCCAGTTAATGGATAACATCCAAGGGTTCTAAATCTTACACTCTTATGTTCAATCTTCTCACCTGGTCTTAATTTTAATCTGTCATCATCAACCATGATGATATTTCCATCTCTTTCAATGACTGGACGTTCTTTTGCAAAATATAATGGAACGATATCTATTTTCTCACGTTTGATATATTTCCAGATGTCTGTCTCTGTCCAGTTAGAGATTGGGAATACGCGGATGCTTTCTCCTTTTTTGATCTTGGAGTTATATAATTTCCACATTTCTGGTCTCTGATTCTTAGGATCCCATGCCTGATTTTCATTTCTGAAAGAGAAGATTCTTTCTTTTGCACGAGATTTTTCTTCATCACGACGGCCGCCACCAAATGCTGCGGTAAATCCGTATTTATTTAACGCCTGTTTTAAGGCCTGTGTTTTCATGATGTCTGTATAAGCAGCCCCGCTGTCAAATGGATTGACACCCTGTCTGACTCCATCTTCGTTGATGTATTCTAACATTTCTAATCCGTATTTCTTTGCTGTGTCATCACGGAATTTGATCATTTCTTTAAATTTCCATGTTGTATTTACATGTAAAAATGGAAATGGTGGTTTCTCCGGATAGAATGCTTTTAGTGCTAAATGTAACATAACAGAGCTGTCTTTTCCAATAGAATACAGCATAACTGGTTTTTCGCAAGATGCTGCTACTTCTCGGATAATGTAGATTGCCTCTGCCTCCAGCTGGTCAAGATGTGATAATTCGCTCATTTTGATGTCCTCCAATCTAATACTTGTTTGAATCTTTCTTGTTGATCTCTATAGTTTGCTCTTCTCCAGTGTATTTTTTGATCTTCCAGAGAATGGTATCTTTGCTTTCATTGACTGTCATTTCACTTCCCATGCCGCCGATATCAGCTCCAAGGAAAAATGCGATGGCTCCTGTCTTACATTCTTTTAAGCAGGATGTGCATCCCCAGCAGTCTTTTGGATATTTGATGTATGCCTTTCCGGTTTCATCGGTCTTTATAAGACTTCCGGGACAGACATCTAAGCATCGTTTGCATCCAACACATTTATTTTTGTTAATTCTGATGCTCATATTGCTCATCCTCCTTTATAAGTTCTCGTAAGATGACTTTGATCTGTCCATCCACTTTCTTTGTATTGACGTATTTTTTCCAGTCATCACTCTTTTGTGGATAATCAAGATTCTCTGCAAAGCTGTGCCATCTTGTCTCTTTTCTTGCTTTCAGATGTTCGATCAGTGTCAGACAGATCGTTAAGCGCTCTTTTAACTCATAGTAAAACATCAGTTCATGGTAATCTTCGGCACTTAACTGTCCTGATAATGTAATCAGGTTGTTGATCTTTTCTTTTGCAAGATTTAAGCAGTTTTCATTAAACTGATAATGGCTTGAAATTCCACCTGCATAGGCATCCATGACTTTCTGCATGGCTTCTTCCATCTGTTCGATCGTGAAAATGCTGTCTTTGTCAGATAAAATGTTGTTGTATTCTTTCACCTTCTCGGTTAATAACTGTTCTTCCTGATCACTGTCTGTATCAATCTTCTGATCTTTTAATTTTTCAATGATATCCAGTGCTGCAATCTCGCCTTCTACCAAAGCTCCTGTCACATATTTCTGTGGACAGCCTCCTGCAACATCTCCTGCAGCATATAATCCGTGAATGGTTGTCTCTCGGTTTGTGTTGACCCAGTAACCGCTGGCAGTGTGTCCACCGACGATATATGGCTCTGTTCCTTCGATTTCTACGTTTTGTTCACTTGGATCTTTGCCTTGCTCGATCCATTTTAATGTCTGGCTTGGTGCCATATTTAAGTATGCTTTCTTAAGGTCTGTATCCTTTTCCTTCTCGATTCCTTCGGTTCTTAGGTAACAAGGACCTCTTCCTTCTAAGTTTTCCTGTGTTGTTCCATAAACACGCTGGGATGTCGTGATCCCGTATTTATCTTCGTAAATCTCTCCTTTGGAGTTTACCTGTTTTGCTCCGACTCCCTGAGCGATCGTTCCAGTTGGTGCGATCGTATCTTTACACCGAAGTGCGATAAAACGCATCTCAAAGGTTGTCATCTCAGCTCCAGCGTCAATTCCCATCGCATATCCGGCACCCGTGTTAAATGGTGGATACCACATCTTATGTCTTGAAAATCCCGGATTGTTTGGTTTGTAAAGTCCTGCTGCCCCGCCAGTTGCACAAAGAACTTTCTTTGCACGAATCTCGTAAGCAGTTCCATTTTCCATATGGAAACCAAATGCTCCTTTGATCGTGTTATCTTCCACGATATAATCTGTGATATTTAAGTGATTGATCACCTCAACATCATCTAACTGATTCACTGCATCTGCTAAGATCGGTTTGATATTTTCTCCATTGATCTTAATATTTCGATTTCCTCTGGCAACATATTCACCATTTTCATCCTTTAAAATAACCAATCCTAACTGTTCCATCTTGCTTGTCA
>CAJMOO010000146.1 GCA_905215045.1 uncultured bacterium
TTCTCTTCATTTTGTTTTCGTAATAGTTGCCAAGGCTTGTTTCAAGTTCTGCCTCGACTGCATTTCTGTTTTTCTCGAATAAATAGGTGATGATCTGGTCTTTCTCGGCTAATGCTCCGCTTATTTCGCTCATAACTTCGCGATAAACCTTACTTACATCTCCCTGTGGAACAAGCATCAGAATCGCACCTTTGATCGGCTGTCCATCTTCGACGATCTCATCTTTTAAATAAACAAAGCCGAATCTGCAATGTCTGACACCTTTCGTTTCACAATGTAAAAATAATACATTCATACTCGGAATAAATGTGCTTGCGATATTCTCGCGTTTATTTAATGCAAAGGTGATCTCTGCTGCCATCGAATCATTTCTTGCAAATAATTCTCCAGCATATTCGATCAATTGTTTCTTATTTGTAATGTTTTCACCTGTTGATATTTTAATATTATCTAAAACCTGTAAGATCTCCTGTCCAAGAAGTGTCATATACTCGATGTCTTCTCTTCCGACTCTTTTTACTGGCTTTACAGCCTTTGCCGGATTCTGTTTTTTCTTCTTATCAACATTTTTGATCATGGCACTGATCATTTTCTTATCTGTCTCTGTTAAAATAGAATTCACATAGACATTCGGAAATGTCAGATTTAATTTTGCTGTGGAAATGATAAAATCAATTCCTTCTTTAATAAGTTCTTCTTCCTTGATATCCGCTGTGGAAATGATCTTTTGTACCATCAGCTGCGGAAATTCTTTTTTCAGATGAACGGCTAGCATATGGGATGTTCCCATTCCATGTGGGCAGGCAACATAGACTGATAATTTTTCTTCTTCGTCTTTTTGCTGCTCGATCGCTACACAGAAATATAAAGCAATAAATCCTAACTCTCCTTCTGGGAGTTTTTCAATATGTAGTTCTTCTTTTAAAAAATCACACGCTTTGATCGTTGCTTTATAGATTTTGGAATATTTTTCTTCCAACATATCGATGTACTGGTTTTCTGTAAATACACCTTGTTTCATTCGATTGATCGCTGGCTTCATATGGTTACACAAACCATCGATCAATACTGTATTTTCAAAAAATTCCATTTCCAAAAGTTTTTCCATCTCCACGATGATCCTCATGACCAGCTGTCTGACTTTAAAACTTTCTTCATCGATCTTGTTTTCACTGTTATTCTTCCATATCTTTGCCGCTAACAATTGCATCGCTATGTTAT
Source organism: uncultured bacterium (assembly GCA_905215045.1). The sequence goes on from CAJMOO010000146.1 coordinate 1,222, forward strand.
ATACTTCACCTTTGGAAACTTGATGTCCTACAAAGTTGCTTAGCTTGGTACCAATCCAGTTTGCTATCTGGCATTCTGGCAAATGAGTGATTGCTGTCAGATCTTTTTCTTCTTTGATCTCATGTCCAAATCTTACTCTGTTTTGTGTTACCAGAAGATATAATCTCAAATGTCTGATAGAATGATCTGTATACTGGATATCCAGAACTTCCTGCATTCTCTCAAGAATATCTCTGGTGTTGCTTAACATCTGTGGTGTAAGATCTGGAAACATTCGTTCTTTGATCTTCTTTTCTTCCTCAAACAAAACTTGTAAGGAACGTCCTCTCAGCCTCTTTCGTAATACCATTGTCACTGCCTGACGGTAATCTTCTTCTTTTCCTTCCCAGTAAATTCCCATCCCTGGTCTGCGGTAAAGAACCAGATTATAGTGATCAAGCCACTTTTCAATCTCTTCCAGGTCGTTGCTTAATGTTGCATCCGAAATATGAAAAAGGGATGTAAAGTAAAAATATTTGAGTGGTTCGTTGATCGTTAGCAGATCAAGTAATATGATTGTCTGCCGATCCGCTTTACTATATACTGGTTTGTTCTCATCCATATCGACAAGTTCCTTGATGAATTTTCTTGTTTCTGAATCTTCATCCACATACAACCCGATCCTTGGTTTCTTGACCAGTTTAAAGTCGTTTTCCTCAAACCATTCGTTGATGCGTGGCATTTCTCTTAATACGGTTCTTGAACTTAATTTCAGTTTTTCTGATATTGCCTGTATTGTAATTGGATCGTCAGCATTGAAGGCTGCTAACATCTCAATGATAAGTTTCTGTCTTTTTGTTAATCCGGATTTCTTAGACACTCTGTATCATCCCCTTTCACGTATTATTATATATACATGATACTTATACGACAAGTGATTGATGTGGTAGTTTTGGCTGTATTGAATGGTGACATCTTGTTGTCAGTATTTATACTTTGTCAGTAATAAATAGAGACAAATCTTGATTTGAAGGGTAGTCGTTAATGTTGTATGAGATAGAAATAAGAAAACACTTTTAGTTTCTGGAGTATCTATAATATCTCAAGCTTTTCTGCCTTCCGATTTCCAATCACTTAATCTGCAACCAATACAGTACAACATACACCCTACCGGCGTAAACCCTACAAATCAAAAATTCAAACGACAAACGGACACAGTAATTTTCATACTATGCCCGTCTGCCATTTTATTATAGAAATATTATGAGTAAGCAAATTTTAATAAATACTATCTCTAAACACAATCTTACGATATGCTTCAAATCGTAACCAGCGGTTAAAGAATTCGCTTCCTGGTTTGTATCCCTGTTCTTTTAATTCTGCAAACAGTTTGTCTGCTTTTTCTTTGGAATCAACCAGAA
>CAJMOO010000147.1 GCA_905215045.1 uncultured bacterium
ATGAAGAGGATGAAGACAATGAATATGAAGAAGAAATCATGAACATTGTCAACGAAGGACATGAACAAGGCGCGATCATGGAAGGGGAAGCCCGTATGATCACGAATATCTTTGAGTTTGGAGATAAAGATGTCACAGACGTTATGACTTCAAGAAAGAAGATTGATGCCATCGAGGTATCCATGTCCGTAGAGAAAGCATTAAATTACATGTTAGATGAGCCGTATTCAAGATATCCATTATATGAAGAAGACATTGATAACATCGTAGGAGTGCTTTATTTAAAAGATGTGATCGACGCATATCTCAATCAGAAAGATGCAACGCTCTCTGATATTGCAAGAGAGCCGTTTTTTGTTCATCAGACGATGAACTTATCCGTATTATTTCAGGAGATGCAGACCAAGAAGATTCATATGGCGATCGTTATTGACGAGTACAGCCAGACAGAAGGAATTGTATCGATGGAAGATATGTTAGAGGTCATTGTAGGGAATATCTTAGACGAATATGATGTCGAAGACCGTAATATCACCAAGATCGGATGGGCAGATATTTATCTTGTCCGCGGAAGTACAAGACTTGAAGAACTTGAGGATACATTAGGAATCGAATTTGAAGTTGAAGATATTGAGACACTGAATGGATTTTTAATTGATCAGCTGGGACATTTACCAGAAGACAATGAAGAAATAGAAATTATCTACCAAGGATATTCCTTTAAATCTGTCGATATCCATGACAACATGATAAGACAGGTGAAGGTAGAAAAAAGGAAAAGGAAGGAAGAAGAAGATGTCAGGACACAGTAAATTTGCGAACATCAAACACAAAAAAGAAAAAAATGATGCGAAAAAAGGAAAGATTTTCACAGTCATTGGAAGAGAAATTGCAGTAGCAGTTAAAGAAGGTGGACCAGATCCAGATAACAACAGCAGATTACGAGATGTCATTGCAAAAGCAAAAGCAAACAACATGCCAAATGACACGATCGAACGTGGTATCAAAAAAGCTGCCGGAGATGCAGATTCTGTCAATTACGAACAGATTACATATGAAGGATATGGACCAAGCGGAGTTGCTATTATCGTAGATACATTAACAGACAACAAAAACCGTACAGCATCTAACGTAAGAAATGCTTTCACAAAAGGAAATGGTAACGTAGGAACACCAGGATGTGTATCTTACATGTTCGAGAAAAAAGGACAGATCATCATCTCCAAAGAAGAATGTGAAATGGATGCAGACGACCTTATGATGATGGCACTTGATGCCGGAGCAGAAGACTTCAACGAAGAAGATGACAGCTTTGAAGTATTAACAACACCAGAAGACTTCAGTGCAGTCAGAGAAGCCTTGGAGAAAGAAGAAGTTCCTATGGCAGATGCCAGTGTCACAATGATTCCTGGTACTATGGTTGAACTTACAAGTGAAGAAGATATTAAGAATATTCAGAAAACATTAGATCTTTTAGATGAAGATGATGATGTTCAGGAAGTTTATACAAACTGGGATGAATAATCTGTTATAGATCTTATATGATGTAAAATAATAAGAACCTTAACTCATGTGTCACGCAGATGTGACAAATATTGTGGGTTAAGGTTCTTTTTTGTTATATTTATATTTAATTATGCATTTTCAAGTGCATTGCTAAGATCGTTGATAATATCTTTTGAGCTCTCAATTCCAACAGATAAACGAATCATTCCAGGAGAAACTCCAGCTTCTCTTAACTGCTCGTCATTCATCTGGCGATGTGTATGGCTTGCAGGATGAAGTACCATTGTTTTAGAAGCAGCAACATGCGTTGCAATATTTGCTAATTTCAAACTATCCATAAAACGCACTGCAGCATCACGTCCACCAGTCAGTTCAAAGGAAATAACACCACAAGTTCTTCCATCATCCATATATTTCTGAGCCAGATCATGATATTTATCACCAGGAAGTCCAGCGTAAATAACACGAGAGACTTTTTCATGAGCATTTAAAAATTCAGCAACTTTCTGTGCATTTTCACAATGGCGTTCCACGCGCAGAGGAAGTGTTTCCAGTCCAAGATTTAACAAGAAACAGTTTTCAGGGGATGGAATGGAACCAAGATCACGCATCAGCTGTGTGGTAGCTTTTGTGATATAAGCCTTCTTTCCAAACTGTTTTGTGTAAACAACGCCATGGTAAGATTCATCAGGTTCAGTGAGGCCATGATATTTATGTCCATAAGCCTCCCAGTCAAAGTTTCCGCTGTCAATGATCGCTCCACCTACCTGAACGGCATGTCCATCCATATATTTTGTTGTGGAATGTGTGACAATATCAGCACCCCATTCAAAAGGACGGCAGTTGACTGGTGTGGCAAATGTATTGTCAACGATCAAAGGAACTTCATGTTCGTGGGCAACCTTTGCAAATTTCTCAATATCAAGAATGACAAGCGCAGGGTTTGCAATTGTCTCTGCAAATAAAACTTTTGTATTTGGTTGAAATGCAGCTGAGATTTCTTCAGAGCTGGCATCCGTATCGACGAATGTACAGTCAATTCCAAGTTTCTTTAATGTAACACCCAGAAGGTTAAATGTTCC
>CAJMOO010000148.1 GCA_905215045.1 uncultured bacterium
AATACTCATCATGATAAGCCATCAAAAGATTTTTATCATTCACAGAATGAAGAATTCGAAAGAATCCCATCTCCTCAAACCGGGCAATTTCTTGTCCATTATTCGCAGCATAAACAAGAGCAGCCAGAGAACGTTGATAACTTACACGAATCTCACGAAGCGTGTGGACAGAACTTCCAATCCCTGCATAAATCTGCATTTTTTTAAACGAACTTTTCAGTGTAGAGATCAAAGAAAATATTTCGTTATAAATCAATTCTTCTTCCATGTCATGAAAAACAAACAAAAAATGATTCTTATAAAAAGCAATATGGATATCCAGATCGTTTAGTTTGATATAACTTTCCATCAAAAACAGCAGACGTAATTTAAGATCATCAGAGATCGCTTTCTTATTACATTTCATTAAAGCAATCTCATAACAATCTTCTTTCTCGAAATGATTGTCTTCAAGAATTCGCAAAGCATCATAATGGTGCAGGGAATCTTCTTCAATAAAAGATAAAAATGCATCCGTGATCGAAGTATCTTTCTGTGTATCCATAAAGATCTTATTATAATAATCTCTCGTAATATCATAAATATGAACTTTCCAAGGCATCTCGATCAATGGATAGTTGTGTTTGTTGCACAATGCTTTAATAGAATCAGTGATATCTTCGGAAAGAATATATTTTCCCGTATTTAAGATCATCCCGCAAGTATGGCTTTTGATCATCGTTTCAATAAAATCATAAAGAGAAGCCTCATCCTGACAGTTGATCCCTGTCGTGATGATCAGTTCTCCACCCTTTAGAAAGTTGTGGGTAGAACTGTCTTCAGAGACATAAACCCAGTTCATGATATGATCGATCCCAGTTTCACCTGCGATCATGGAAAGATGGTATTGATGTTTGGTTTGTGTATATAATTCATTTAATGTAAGAGGCATAAATCTGCCCTCCTTTATTTGTGTCCTATTCATTTGAAGTCATGTAAAAATAGTCTACCATATTTGATACTATTTGTGCAATGAACACAAAGAATCAAAGGAAAATTGTGATAAAAGAATATAGGAAACTAATAAAAAATTGGTGGAATGATCACACAAAAATGAAAAAAATTATTCAAAAAAATAAATAACTATTTAATAAGAAGAAACCAGAGAAAAATTGATGAAAAATTCAATTTCTCTGGTTATTTTTGGCAAAAATAGATAAGAAACAAAAAATATGGTGGTTTGCATTTGTAAAAAATGTTATAATAATTTTTGTAAAAAGATTTCGCAAGAAGGAGGAAATATCTATGCATAAGTATGGACCAGTGATCAAGATGTTGTCATTGGTGACTCAGATAGGAATTACGATGTTGACTTCTGTTTTTTTATGCATGGCGATCGGAATGTGGATTGATAAACATTTTTCCACAAATCTATTTCTTCTTTTTCTGATTCTTGGTATTATGGGAGGAATCAGAGGAGTATATTCTCTGATTCACAATATACTGGAACAGGAAGATATGGAGGATAAAGATGAGAGATAAATTAAGACAGCTAGACGAGACATACCTAGATCTTGTGATCGGGATTCTTTTGTGCGGAGTGTTATCTGCGATTTTGGGTATGATAATAACCAGAGGTGATCTAAGATATCTGATCGGAGCTATTGTGGGAACGATCTTTGCTCTCGTGATGATCACAACGATGATGGTAAGCATCCAGAAGTCTGTACAGATGGATACTCATCAGGCAAGCCGGAATATGATCAAGAGTGCGTTGATAAGATATGTAGCAACATTGGTTATTTTATACGTGATGATCAAACTTAGTATGAGTGCTTTTATTGCTGCATTGGTTGGATTCTTAAGCAGTAAGTTTGCAGCATTTTTACAAAAACCGATTCACGAGCATATCACGCGCAGAGTTTTACAAGAATAACGTGAATCACATTTTCCGGGTTTCTAACATGGAGAAAGAGAAAATCGGAGAAATGGAAAATATAATAAAAAGGAGGTTGTGCCATGGGAATTATGAATGCCCCCATGATGTTGGCAGCATCATCCGGTGATGACGTTGACTTTATGGTGCATGGGCTGATCCCGCTGAAGTTTTTCGGGCATAAGGTCTGGATCACGACAACGCATGTGACGACGCTGATCGTTATGGTGTTTATCATCGTATTAGCATTGATCGCAAGACATGCAGTTCTTCACGGTGATGAGAAGCCGTCAGGACTTCAGAATTTTGTGGAGATGATCGTTGAGATGCTTGATAATCTGGTAAAGGGAAGCATGGGAAGACATTGGCGTCCATTTGTAAATTACATTGGAACGATCATGGTCTTTATCTTTTTTGCAAATACATCTGGATTATTTGGCTTAAGACCACCGACAGCGGATTATGGAACAACGCTTGCGTTAGCGTTGATCACGTTTGTACTGATTCAGTACAGTGCATTTAAGACGAGTAAATTACATGTATTTACAGATCTTTTCAAACCGATTCCAATCTTATTTCCAATTAACCTGATCGGAGAGTTTGCGACACCGCTTTCCATGTCTCTTCGTTTGTTTGGAAATATTATGGCGGGTACGATCATGATGGCATTGT
>CAJMOO010000149.1 GCA_905215045.1 uncultured bacterium
CAACTTCTTTATCAAGATGTTCGATTGCTTTGATCTTATTCTCAAGACTTCCCTGATGACCCATCTCATCAGGTGCCTCTACATGAATATAAGCGAAATCATCATTTTTTTCAAGTAGTGCTTCAACTGCTGCCATCGCTTTCCCATGATAATTCGTGTCAAGACCGCCATTGGCACCCTCTACATCAAGATTTCTCATGTTTGCTCCAACTGCGATTCCTTTTAACAGATCGACGGCAGATACCATAGCTCCATTCATTCCAGTCTTCTCTTTAAAATCGTCCAGTGCCGGTTTCGTCCCTGCTCCCCAGAACCAGATGCTGTTTGCTTTATTCAAGCCTTTCTCAGCTCTTGCTTCATTGATCGGATGATGATTTAAGATATCAAAACTCTTTTCCATCATCTCTTTTAGCTTCTCCTGCTTTGGAAGATACTGCCCGATCTTCTGTCCTAAAACATCATGAGGTGGTACAAGTTCGACTACTTCTCCATGATCCCAGATCGTTAAATGGCGGTAGCTGACTCCCGGATAAAATTTATATTCATCATCTTCTAATTCTTTTCTCACAGCTTCGATCAGGATCGCTGCTTCCTCAGAAGTGATCTCTCCTGCGCTGTGGTCGATGATCGTCTTATCTTCATAATCTTCGTCTTCAGATACGGTTACAACGTTACATCGAAGTGCGATATCTGTATCTTTCATATCAACACCGATGCTTAATGCTTCAAGTGGTGATCTTCCAGAATAATAAACCTGTGGGTCATATCCTAACATGGAAAGATTGGCTACATCACTTCCTGCTGGTAAATTAGATGGTACGGTGTAAGCGATTCCCTGTTCGGAAACTTTCGCCATCTCATCCATCACTGGTTTGTCTGCTAACTGAAGTGGTGTCTTCCCACCTGCTGCTTCGATTGGCTCGTCAGCCATTCCATCTCCTAAAACAATAACGTATTTCATTCTGTCCTCCAAAAATGTGTCATGTATATTTATACATCTATTCCATTGCAATTATTTTTACATAAGATACATCTTCTATCTTCTCAACATCCTGAATCATAGCCGAGACATCCGTCTCGCTGTCTTCGATGTCAACACTGACTGTTAAGAGTCCCTTTCCATTAATTGGAATACTCTGGTGGATCGTCAGGATATTTGCCTTATAAAGTGCAAAAATGTTAAGGATCGAGGCCATAACGCCAGGCTGGTCATCGACTTCGATCACGAATGTGATACTACGTCCTTTCTTACCAGCATAAAATGGGAAAATATCATCCTTATACTTGTAATAAGAACTTCGACTGATTCCCACCTTCTCTGTAGCTTCTAATACAGAAACTGCTCTCTTTGAATCTAACAGTTTCTGGACCTCTAACACCTTTAACAACACTTCTGGAACTGCTTTCTTTTTAATTACATAATAGTTTGTTTCTTTCATGTCTGGTTCCTTTTGTTTTCCTGTGGTGTACAGTTGTCTTTGCACAAAATACTACCACAGATATTTTTATGATGCAATAGAAAATTTGGTTTTAAAATAAATACATGATCTGGCCGGAAGTTTTCTGTTTAATTTTCTTCCTTCTTGCTGTTGTTATCCCATGCAAGATAGGCATTCATAAATCCATCCAGATCCCCATCTAATACAGCGCTTGGATTTCCGCTTTCAAAGTTTGTTCTGTGGTCTTTTACCATTGTATAAGGCTGCAGGACATAGGATCTGATCTGGTTTCCCCATCCATTATCCCCAACATCACCTCGGATATCTGATAATTTTTCCAAATGTTGCTGCTGTTTTAACAGATACAGTTTTGTCTTTAACATCTTCATTGCCTGATCTTTGTTCTTATGCTGTGATCTCTCATTCTGGCACTGTACAACGATTCCTGTTGGTAAATGTGTGATACGGATTGCGGAGTCTGTTTTATTGATATGCTGTCCACCGGCTCCACTTGCGCGGTATGTGTCGATTCGGATATCTTCATCTGCGATCTCAACTTCGATATCATCTTTGATATCTGGCATTACATCACAGGATGCAAACGATGTCTGTCGTTTTCCTGCTGCATTGAATGGAGAAATTCGGACAAGACGGTGAACACCTTTTTCAGATCGTAAATATCCATAAGCGTTCATTCCCGTGATCTTCACAGTAACAGATTTGATTCCTGCTTCATCCCCATCAAGATAATCAAGAACTTCTGTTCCATAACCTTTCTTTCCTGCCCATCTTGTGAACATACGGTATAGCATTCCTGCCCAGTCGCAGGACTCTGTTCCACCTGCCCCTGCATGTAGTGTAAGAATTGCATCATCCTTATCATATTCACCTGTTAGCAGTGTTGAAATACGTAATTCCTCATATGTTTTTTCAAATTCATCCATCAAAGCAGTGGCTTCTTCGATCAGATCGGCATCTTCATCTTCTTCTGCCATATCGATCAAAGTCTCGATATCTTCATATTTTGTTTTCAGATCATCATATTCTTCCACGACACCTTTCAGGCTTTTGACTTCTTTCATAACATTCTGGGATTCCTCAACATTATCCCAGAATCCT
>CAJMOO010000150.1 GCA_905215045.1 uncultured bacterium
TTACAGAGAATAATTCCTAAACAAAAAGCGTTAGTCTTTGTAGAATTTGAATAATTAAAAATAATGGCGTGTGGAAAATTGGATGTTTTCTGCACGCCTTTTTTCTTTTTGTTTTTGATTTTAAATCCTTGAAAATACGTAGTCAATGTGATACCATGATATCATGTCGTGTCTTAGGTGGCTCATTTTGGAGGTAGATTATGGAACAAATATTTATAAAGAATATCAAAATCAATAAGGTTCGCCATTTAAAAAATTTAGATATTCCTGTTTGCGAGAATAAATGCAAACACATCATACTTACGGGACAAAAATGACTATGCCATAGGGACAGAAAAAGGATCGGCGTCCCTGTCCCAGTGAGAAAGGAGTAAGATTGTATGCTGAGTATTTTTTATGGTGATCTGAAAGAGGCCGTGTATAATACGGCAGCTTATTTTAAATATGATTATGAAGATGATTGGATTGTGGATCCATTTGTAAAAAAAATGATTGAGGATGTAGACAAATCTGCTGTTTTGGACAGTGGTGTAATTGATAGTCCTGTGTTGGGAAAAATACCACCAGTGGGTCTATCTGGTGGGGTAAAAACACTTATTCTTGTAAAGTTTGAAAAAGATAAAATATTTAATGCATCTACTTGTGGTGACAATTGTGCTAAATGGTTGTTAAAAATTGCAGAAACAGAAGACCGGACAATTAATTTACACCATCTAATGGATTTTGGAGACGAGAAGTTTACGATTCATATCGCAAATACAGACCAAATTGTACATTCTATGGAAGAGCTTGTGTCGATAGCTGGAGAATTTGTCTGATGGAGGATTTGTGATATGAAAGGAAAATACAGAGTTGTTGTGTCTACAAAACGCTTAAAATATGATTTTGAACTGCATAGGAATCTGACAATTATTCAAGGAGATAGTGCAACTGGAAAGACGACTATGATAGATATGATTAGAGAATTTGTCAATAATCCATCTGGTACTCCAGTTGAACTTGTATGCGATAAGAAATGTTTTGTCTTGGAAGGTGCTTTGTGGAAAGAACAATTGTCAGGAATAGCGGATAGCATTGTGTTTATTGATGAAGGAAATGAATTTATTAAAACAACAGAATTTGCTGATGAGATTCAAAAAACGGATAACTATTATGTAATTGTAACACGAGAGTCGTTGCCTTCATTGCCATATAGTGTTGAGGAAATTTACGGGATAAAAACATCTGGAAAATATGGTACTTTAAAGCAGAGCTATCACGAATTTTATCGTTTGTATGGCGCTAATACGTATGAGAGAAATATCAATCCAGAAATTGTAATCACAGAAGACAGCAATTCAGGATATCAGTTTTTTGACAATGTATGTAGGGAAAATAAATTAGGCTGTGAATCGATGAATGGAAAATCGAATGTGTTCCATTACTTGAATAAGCATAAGGATGAAAAAATACTTGTAATTGCAGATGGGGCAGCATTTGGGTCAGAAATACATCGTGTATTACGTTTGATGGAAAACAGAAAAAATGTAGTACTGTATTTGCCAGAGTCATTTGAGTGGATGATTTTAAAAGCTGGTGTTCTTAAAAACAGTCAGGTGGAGAAGTTGGTCAATGATCCGTCTGAATTTGTAGAGAGCAGTGAATATTTCAGCTGGGAGCGCTTTTTTACGGCAGTGTTGATTGAAGCAACAAAGGATACGTATTTGGCATATGCAAAGAAAAAATTAAATCCTGTTTATCTAAATGAGCCAATTAAGAAATCGATTTTAGATCAAATGGAAAGAGTTAAATTTATAATGAAGTGCCAATAATTTTGAATCAGAAAATTAGATGTTTTATAAGGCAGACCGTGTATTTTCTTCAATTGAGCCTAAGTATGTGGAGAAAGTACAGTTAAAATCTGACTATGCGATTGATAAAACACCGAGAGAGGAATTTAAAAAGTATTTGATTGATTTAAAGATGACACAGGCGCTTGCTGTTTCTGGTGAAAAAAAGACTGGTATCCCTGTCCCCGTGGTTCATTAATGTTTAAAAAGAGTAATTTTGACAAATACTTGATTTTGCCTTTGAAATATGATATATTAGCCATAGGCAAAAGATATTGTCGCGTCCACGATTGGTCGCCAAAACGAAAACCCCCAGTGTTGCCGCACTGGGGGTTTTCTATTCCATTTTTGGAGCAGGAGAATTAATCCTGAGGCTGGCTACCGCCTATTACTCCTCTTCATCCAGCCATTTGCAGATGTAGTAGGCAACTACGCTTGCCAAAATGGAGAGGATAAAAGATATTGTCGTATCGTACACGAGGGTCACCCCCTTTCTGTACCTATATCGGGGGTGGTAGCTGTATGAGTATAGCATAGAGGTTGAAAATAGTCAAATATTATCAAGAATATACTATCTAATGGATATAATGGGTAGGATACCAGCAGGGACAGAAAAAGAGCCGGCGTCCCTGTCCCTGTGGTTTTTAATTAGAATTGCTCTCAAAGCAACAATTATCTTAACATTCCCCAAATACACT
>CAJMOO010000151.1 GCA_905215045.1 uncultured bacterium
ATGCGGTCTTTCTTTCGTCAGCTCTTCTTTTTCGTGATACTCCGTACGGATTCCACGTACCAGCAAACGATGATCGTTCACCCCATACGGGGTGCATGTCAGTAATGTTACATAATCTTTTCCATCAATGATCTGTAGTTTCCTTGTATTTTCTGGTCTGATCACGTTGATCTGATCAACACGATAGGCGAGTTTTTTATCTAATACATGGATAAAAAAAAGATCACCTTTTTTCATCTCGGTAAGATCAGTAAAGAGTTTTGCAGAACTAAGCCCTGTATGTCCGGTCAGCACTGCATGGGTACTTTTCCCTCCGATCGGAAATGATGATGCGGCCAAATGTCCGATCCCCCGTTCCAATACTTCTGTACTCGTTCCATGATAGATCGGAAGATCGACCGATATACATGGGATCTTTACATACCCCATGATCCCAGAACCTTCCAGACTTAAGATGTTATTATAAAACAGCGTTTCCCCATCCGTTTTCTTCGCCTTAAATGGGTCTGTCAGCTGTATAGAGGAGCTTAACAGCTCCTCATTATATCGTCTTGCTTCATCCAATGCCTTTTCTTTCATCTCCTGATTCATCCCTGCAGTCTTTTTTCCATAACTTCTTACCATCGATCCGGCACTTCTCTCAAACAGATAATTGCTCATAAATGGATAAGATAACAGTAAAAAACCTGCCAGGACGATCAGCACTGGTATGATCTTTTGTCTCATCCCTATGCTGCTTTTTTATTTCTGCGAAGTACCATCACTCCACAGCCTGCCACAACAACTCCGACAATGATTAGCAGATAACTTCCCGTTCCACCTGTCAGTGGGAGCAAGAACTGTTTCTGGTTTGTCAGTTCCATGTTAATGTAGGCATTATCAGATTCTCCCTGTTTTGTCATGGTTGCCTTGGTATCATCTACTGTTGCACTTGCAGCGATCGTCTGGACGGTCACGTTGTTATTTAATGCAGTTCCATTTGCTACACCATCATTTGCTGTGGAATCTGTATCGGCTTTACTCTGGATTCCTGTGATATTGGCGATCGTAGGTGTGATGTTTGCTTTTGTTTCTGTAACCTTTACCGTAATATCTTTCTTTAACAGAGAATATCCTGCATCGGAATGTGTTTCTGTGAATGCATACTCATCTGCTTCAATTCCGTTGATTACAAGTTTTCCTGCGGAAGATGGAGAAAACTGTGTCGCATCTGCTTCTGTTGCGGATTTTCCTGTTACTTGGTAAACGCCATTGCTTCCTGTTGCTACCAGATAATAATTATCTGTTTTGTTCTTTACAACGAATCTTACTTTTGTCGCATCACCTTTATCGTCAGAGAATTTCTTTGTCAGATCATATCCGTAAGAATATACGATACATTTATCTTTTAAGATGTCATAGTAATTTGTACTTGTTCTCTTCCATGTCAGAGATACATCATTTGGATTTCCCTTATCTCCTAACACTACAGAATCATTCGTATTGACTTTTGCGGTGTAATATACAACGATATATTTGTCGGAATATTTCTTATTTAGTTCATTTAATCCTGCCTTTGTCATTTCGATCTTCATTGTAGGATCATCCCCAGATTTTCCGTATGTTACTGCAAACTTTGGATCCGTGTCGGAACTCTTCCATACAGCCAATGCACCACTCTTCTCAACATTGTTCACATTTGTTCTGTCCGCTGCATCCTTAGTTTCATAGATTGCGATCACGGCATCTTTCCCATATGTCATTCCATTTGCCATTGTATCGTTAAATGTATAAGTTGACAGGTAGGTTGTTGATGATGTGATATGTGGCAATTTTGAAATGAACTGATAATCCAGTCTTTCTGCTTTAGATGCTGTCACGGTACTCTGATATTTATATTCATTTCTTGCAGAAGTAAAATCTGCCAGTCTGTCTGTATTGGCAGTTGTTACATTGTTCTGATCTGGATTATTGCGTACTCTTTTGTCAAGTGTTGGATTTCCAGTTTCATTCTTTGGATAACAGATCACATCATAGAACCAGTCATCTCCCTTAGAATCCGTGGATGGCAACTGTACAAACCATGGATTTGTTGTGTAAGTTACATTTTCTGGTGCCTTTGTCTCAACGATCAGGTAAAGACCCAATGGCAATTTGTCTTTACTTGTCACACCATTAGCATTAGTCTCATCCATGGCTGTCCCATTCTTTCCCATGTAATCTTCTAATTTATCTTTCGTTACCGTATTATCTTCTAATGCCTTGGCAAGTTTCTCATTGATCTGCTGGCTTGTAAAATATGTCTTACTTCCTTCTGTTTTAGCTGCATCAGAAGATGTCAAACCCAAAATCTGCTGTATTGTGGTTGGAAGTTCATAGATCATCTGGATCTTTCCATTCTCACTCTGCTGTTCAACATCTCCAACTCGCAGGTAACTAAATTCCACACCTTTGATCGCATATTT
>CAJMOO010000152.1 GCA_905215045.1 uncultured bacterium
CCCTTTTTATAATATTCCACCAATAATTTTCGGCATCAACTACAAATCAAAATTTCATCCTCAAACAAACAATTCTCAATCTCCCCCTTCCTAACCTTCTCCAGCAATTCTTCCGAATCCATCCACATCACTTCTTCAACTTCTTCTTTCTGTAATTTCAATTCTGCAATATCAATTGGTTCTTCATAAATATACACTCTGCTGATCTCATGATTTTTAAATTCTCTTCCATAAAATTTTCCATTCATGATTCCCTTATGAATTCCAATTTCCTTTAACTGCTCTTTTTCAGCCTGTATCCCTAATTCTTCGTTCAATTCTCTGATTGCTGATTCTAATGGTTCATCTCCTGCGCTGATATGTCCTGCGGATGAGATATCGTAGCAGCCGGGGAAGGAATCTTTTTCTTTGCTTCGTTTTTGCAGTAACAGATCATATCCTTTTTGTGTTTTTCTCCTGATCCAGATATGCACAGTTCCATGGATATCTCCATCTTCATGGACCAGGGATCGTTCTTTGATCTTTCCTGTTTTATTTCCATTTTCATCTAATATATCAAAGAATTCCAGGTCTTTTCCATCAAGCACTGCTTGTATTAAGCTGCCTTCTTCATATACTAATTTTAATGAAAAAAATGGTCTTCTTTCCTGCATATATCGTAAAAATAATCTGTCACCTTCCCATAAATCGAGATCTAATATTTTTTCTTTATCTACCCACTCAAGAACTCCTTCATCGCATTCTTTGATCTCGCCTTTAAATTCTTCAATATGATATAAACACATATACTCCCATGCTTCTTTTTGGGTTCCCATATCAGACAAGAATGTGACGATTCCACAAAATCTATAAGATAACGGTGTCAATCCTGTTTCTTCCATAACCTCACGGAACATGCAGTCTTCTGGACTTTCTGCATGTTCAAAATGTCCACCGACTCCGATCCATTTGTCTTTGTTGATGTCATGTTCTTTTTTGATGCGGTGTAACATCAGATATTTATTATCTTTTTCTATATAACATAATGTTGTCATTCCCATTTTTGTTTTTCCTCCTTTCGTATATTGTAATTGTTTCAAAGAAAAGATACAATAATTACATGTATAATCTGGAGGTTTCTTATGAATATAAAATGTATCGCACTTGATCTTGACCGCACGACTTTAAATGCACATGGTCATCTTTCTGAGGGAAATTATAATGCTTTATGCAATGCAATTGAAAATGGAGTTCATATCGTGATCGCAAGCGGACGTTCTTTTGATACGCTCCCAAAAGATGTTCTTGCTGTACCTGGAATTGAATATGCTATTACTTCCAATGGTGCTGCTGTTTATCATATTCCTACAAAAACATGTCTTCATGAATATAAGATGACACCTGCATCCATTGAATGTATCATTCAAGTTGCCGAAAAACATCAGACTGCTCTTGAAGTTTTTATTGATGGTACAGCTTATGCCCTCAAAGCTTATGTGGAAGATCCTGTTTCCTATGGTACGACTCCACAGGCGATTCCTTATGTCCAGTCTACGAGAAATCCTGTTGATGATATTGTTTCTTTTATCCGTGAACATATTGATCACATCGACAGTATGGACATCGTTGTCTCTGGCGATCAGCAAAAGAAGCTCATCTGGGACGAACTGAAACTTAATTGTGATGAGATTTATATTACTTCTTCTGTTTCTCAGTTGATTGAAATCTCTCATAAAGATGCTGGCAAACATTCTGGACTTCGTTTTATTCGGGAACACTTACATCTAAAACCTGAGGAGACTGCTGCCTTTGGTGACGGTGATAATGACATTGATTTGTTAAAAGAAGCGGGTATCGGAATTGCCATGGAAAATGCTTCTTCTAAATGTAAAGAAGCTGCAACTTATATCACAAAACATCATGATAAAGACGGAGTTGCATATGGAATTATGGAATTTTTAAAATAAAACAGCATCATTTTTAAACGATTAAAATTCTTCCAAAAGAACAAAATGTGTCCAAAAAACATAAATTCATCATTTTTTAGACACATTTCTTTCACATTTACTGAGTATACTAAAACCATAGCAAGTAACAAACAAACTTAC
>CAJMOO010000153.1 GCA_905215045.1 uncultured bacterium
GCTGCCAAATGTAAATCCTGCAAGAATCTTTTCATCAATATCATGATTTCCATAAACTGCATACACACCATATTTACTCTTTAACTGTCGAAAAATTTTGATCAACTGCTTCGGATCATCTAACGCATCGTATTCATTATCAAAAATATCGCCAGCGATCACGATCAGGTCTGGATTTTGTTTATTTACTTTTGTTACCATCTGTTTCATCTGAGAACATCCGATATTATAACCAAGATGAAGGTCTGCAAGTAAGACGATCTTTAACTTTTTATGATTTCCTGCTTTTTTATGTATCGTTACATGATAACTTGTTGTCCTGATATTTCTTGCATTGTATACTCCGTAAAAACTGGTTGATAGGATCAAGATCAAACAAATGCACCCAACAAGTCTGAAAACTTTTGGTGTCCAGAACTTTTCCTGATCTGCTTTTAAAAGATAGATCAGGATCAGGCGAATCAGATCCGCAATTATGACCGTAAGTGCCAAGTACATCAAAACACCCAGCCAGTAATTACTAATCAGTTTCATAACACGTCGCATTGTTCCTTGTGGAAGTAAAAATGCAATCAAGATACTAAAGGCAAAAAATGCATAGATCATGATCAAAACGGCTTTGATCCATTTCTTTTTAAAGTGAACATGACAAGTCTCCAGCCATTTTAAGATTCGAAATAAAAAATAGGCGTTTAGCAACAAATATAATGGTGCCAGATATATTGCTATCATTTTCTTTTGCACACCTTCTTTCCTGTCGTATTTTCTTCATATGAATTTCTTATCTAATTCATCGGAATCTGGTAAACGGTTGCCTGATTCGTCAGTGGATCTCGATTCTGGTAATCAAACAACAGAATCGTTTCTTTCTTTCCAAAGTCTTCATCTACTGCATAATCAAATCGTTCCATATGGGAAAGTTTGCGCATATTCTTTTCACCAAAGTATGCAAGCTGTTCATCTTTTAATAGGATTTCCTCATTGATATAACGAAGTTCGTCCTTTTGTAATGTATAATCTCCTGCAAAATCCGGACGTTTCTTTACATTTTCACGAAGATATAAGTCATACGTTAACAGCTCTTTATATAATACAAGATTTTCTTCCTCTGTAATAGTTTGTATAAATTCATATAAGATTTCAAATCGGGCAATCCGGCTGTGGCTGACCTTGTCATAACCTTTCTCCTCATAAAATCTGGCAAGTGTATCATATAAAGCAAATGCAGTGTCAAATTCTTTCTCTAACAGGCGAAGAGTATTTGAAAACTGGCTGCTGTTATAATAAACTTCGACCATTTCTTCCACTTTCTTTAAAACCAGTACATCTTCATAAGGCAGCCATTTTGTATAAAGGACTTCATAAGGCGGTGTATCTTTATAAACAAGCCCATAGTTCTCTTTTTGTTTTTCTATATAAGAACCTTTTAATACTTTTAAAAAGCCTAACTGTAATTGTTCTGGACGTACTTCATAGACATCTTGAAATGACTGTTTAAAGCTTTCCAGATCTTCATAGGGCAGTCCTGCGATCAGATCTAAATGCTGGTGGATATTATGTCCAGCATTGATTCTTGTTACGATATCTGCAACTTTCTTAAAATCCATTTTCCTGTGAATCTCAGTGATCGTATCGATGTTCGTTGACTGAACGCCAATCTCTAACTGAATCAGTCCCGGACGCATATCAGAGATCAATTCAATTTCATCATCCTTTAAGACATCTGCTGCCACTTCAAAATGGAAATTGGTAATGCCGTTATCATGTTCCTTTATATAACGCCAGATCTCCATCGCATGATCGTGTCGACAGTTAAAGGTACGGTCGACAAATTTGACCTGTGGCACTTTATGATCTAAGAAAAACTGTAATTCCTTTTTGACAAGAGAAAGATCTCGGAAGCGCAGGCATTTATCAATCGAAGATAAACAATAACTGCATGAAAATGGACAGCCCCTGCTTGATTCATAGTAAATGATCTTATGTTCAAAATCTTCAATATGTTCATACACAAATGGAACTTTACTTAAGTCCATCAC
>CAJMOO010000154.1 GCA_905215045.1 uncultured bacterium
TACATTGGAGTAGCAGAGGAAGAGTAGAGAGGAGACTAAACGTTGAACCCGAAGAAAAGTAACAGTGGATTTTTAGTAGTCCTGCTGATCTTGGTGATCGGAGCATATTATTTTATCAGCGTGTTCCAGCCAGGTTCAGGTGATTACACCTATCAGCAGTTTATGAAGGATGTAAAGTCTGACAAAGTAACTGCGGTAACTATTAAACAGAATAAAGAAGTACCAACTGGGACGATCACAGCAGAGTTTGGAAAAGATGATTATAAGAGCTGTGAAGTTACAGATGTCAATCAGGCGATCAATGATATTAAGAAAGCTGACAGCTCTCTTGCCAATAAGATCAGTATTAAGGGAATCGATCACAGTGGGGATATGATCTCTAATCTGATCGGGGTAGTACTACCGATCGGAGTTGTCATATTTTTCATGGTTATGATGATGCGCCAGAATGGTGGCGGTGGCGGCAAGATGATGGATTTTGGAAAAAGCCGTGCTAAACTTGCCAATCCAAATGGTAAGAAAGTAACATTTAACGATGTTGCAGGACTGACAGAAGAGAAAGAAGAATTAGAAGAAGTCGTGGAATTCTTAAAGAATCCAGGACGATTTATAAAGATCGGAGCCAGAATTCCAAAGGGCGTCCTTCTTGTAGGACCTCCAGGAACAGGTAAGACATTACTTGCAAAGGCAGTTGCAGGAGAAGCGAATGTACCATTTTTCAGCATTTCAGGATCTGATTTCGTGGAAATGTTCGTCGGTGTTGGTGCAGCTCGTGTACGTGACTTATTTGCAGAAGCTAAGAAACATTCTCCTTGTATCGTATTTATCGATGAGATCGATGCAGTTGCAAGACGAAGAGGCTCTGGACTTGGTGGTGGACATGATGAACGTGAACAGACATTAAACCAGATGTTAGTTGAGATGGACGGTTTTGGAGTGAATGAAGGAATCATCATGATCGCAGCTACAAACCGTGTGGATATCTTAGATCCAGCGATCTTACGACCAGGACGATTTGACCGCAAGGTTGGCGTTGGAAGACCAGATGTCAAAGGGCGAGAAGATATCTTAAAGATTCACTGTCGTCAGAAACCATTAGGAGATGATGTTGATCTTCATGAGATCGCAAGAACAACAGCAGGTTTTGTGGGAGCAGACCTTGAGAATCTGATGAATGAGGCAGCCATTCAGGCAGCAAGAGATGACAGAGCCTATATCATGAAAGAAGATATTGATAAATCATTTATCAAAGTAGGAATCGGAACAGAGAAGAAGAGTCGTGTGGTGCCAGAAAGTGAAAGAAGGATCACTGCATATCATGAATCTGGACATGCAATCTTATTCCATCTGTTACCAGATGTAGGTCCGGTTTACACTGTATCTATTATTCCAACGGGAACAGGAGCAGCTGGATATACGATGCCGCTTCCTGAGAACGATAATGTCTTTATGACACGCGGAAAGATGATTCAGGATATCATGGTAAGTCTCGGAGGACGAATTGCCGAAGAATTGATCTTAGATGATATCACAACCGGTGCATCACAGGATATCAAACAGGTAACCCAGTATGCAAGAGCTATGGTAACGAAGTTTGGTATGTCAGATGAGCTTGGACTGATCAATTATGACAGTGGTGAAGGAGACGAAGTCTTCTTAGGAAAAGAAATTGGACAGCAGCGTCCATACGGAGAAAACACACAGACTGTGATCGATCAGGAAGTGAAGAAGATTGTAAATAAATGCTACAAAGATGCGAAAGCAATGATTGAAGAACACATAGATGTCCTTCACAAATGTGCCGCATTATTATTAGAGAAAGAACGCATTAACCGCGCAGAATTCGAAGCATTATTTGAGCCTGAAACAGAAGTTGAAACACAGGCATAAAAAAATATAAAAAAAGTTAAAAAAACACTTGCAATTTACCTGACAATGCCGTATAATCTTTAATTGTCAGGTAAACACTTGGTGGGATTCCCGAGTGG
>CAJMOO010000155.1 GCA_905215045.1 uncultured bacterium
CATCAGTAGGAGATAACGGAGTCTGCCCGTTACGCAGAGACTTAAGTGCTTATGGTAATTAAGAAGAAGTTTAACGATACCATAGGAATTAGGGTGGTACCGCGAGTATATAACAAGAACTCGTCCCTTTGCGGACGGGTTCTTTTTCTTTTATCTAAATATAGATTAGAAAGAAAAAGTAACCTGATCCGAGAATATAGAAAAGATCAATAAAGGAGAAACAAGCAGATGAAAGAGAGATTAGAGGCAATCAAGAAAGCTGCCTTGGAGAAAATCGAACAAGCAGATGCAATGGATAGTTTAAATGATATCCGAGTATCTGTACTGGGTAAAAAAGGTGAATTAACTCAGGTATTAAAAGGAATGAAAGACGTAGCCAAAGAAGAACGTCCAATCGTAGGACAGATGGTCAACGATACCAGAGCAGTCATCGAAGAAGCATTAGAAAAAGAGATGACATTATTAAAGAAAAAAGTTCGTGAAGAAAAAATGAAACGTGAAGTCATCGACGTTACATTACCTGGTAAGACTCATGAAAAAGGACATCGTCATCCAAACCAGATCGCTCTTGAAGATTTAGAGAGAGTATTTATCGGTATGGGATACGAAGTAGTCGAAGGACCAGAAGTAGAATACGATAAATACAACTTTGAAATGTTAAATATCCCAGCAAACCATCCTGCAAAAGACGAACAGGATACATTCTATATCAACAAAGATATCGTGTTAAGAACACAGACATCTCCTGTACAGGCACGTATCATGGAAACAGGAAAAATGCCAATCCGTATGATCGCACCTGGACGAGTATTCCGTTCTGACGAAGTTGATGCAACACATTCTCCATCCTTCCATCAGGTAGAAGGATTAGTTGTAGATAAAGGAATCACATTTGCAGACTTAAAAGGAACATTAGAGCAGTTTGCAAAAGAATTCTTCGGACCAGATACAAAAGTAAAATTCCGTCCACATCATTTCCCATTTACAGAGCCAAGTGCGGAAGTAGACGTTACATGTTTCAAATGCGGTGGAAAAGGATGCCGTATGTGTAAAGGAAGCGGATGGATCGAGATCTTAGGATGCGGAATGGTTCACCCACACGTTCTTGAAATGTGCGGAATCGACCCAGAAGTATATTCAGGATTTGCATTCGGAATCGGTTTAGAGCGTGTCGCATTATTAAAATACGAGATCGACGATATGCGTCTGTTATATGAAAACGATAAGAGATTCTTATCACAGTTCTAAATGGGATAAGAATATTTCGAATAGAGAAGATAGAATAAAGGAGAATAAAAGTAATGGATACACCAATTTCATGGATCAAAGCCTATGTGCCTGATCTTGATTGCACACCACAGGAATATGCAGATAAAATGACATTATCTGGTTCCAACATGGAAAGTGTCACATATTTAGATAAAAACTTAGAAAAGATCGTAGTCGGAAAGATCGAAAAGATCGAGAAACATCCAGACGCAGACAAACTGATCATCTGTCAGGTAAATGTCGGAGATGAGACAGTTCAGATCGTCACAGGAGCACCAAATGTATCAGAAGGTGACTTAGTACCAGTTGTATTAGACGGTGGACGAGTTGCCGGAGGACATGATGGTGGAAAGAACCCAGAAGACGGAATTAAGATCAAAAAAGGAAAACTTCGTGGAGTAGAATCTTTTGGTATGATGTGTTCTATCGAAGAACTTGGAAGCTCCAGAGATATGTACCCAGAAGCACCAGAATATGGAATCTACATTTTCAACAAAGATGTAAAACCAGGAGATGATGCAGTCGAAGCATTAGGATTTCGTGATGCAGTTGTCGAATTCGAGATCACATCTAACCGTGTAGACTGCTTCAGCATGATCGGTATGGCAAGAGAAGCAGCAGCTACATTTAAGAAAGACTTCTTCCCACCAGTTGTCACAAAGACTGGAAATGATGAAGATGTC
>CAJMOO010000156.1 GCA_905215045.1 uncultured bacterium
ATTCTTGCTTTTTCTTCAGGAGTCATATTCTTAATAATATATATTATCAGAAGTTTATGCTAAAAAACAAATTGATATTCAAAGCTATAACTTTACTCTTTCAATAATTGATTCGCTCTAAGGAAATTCACAAACGAATCAATTATTTTAGAATTACGATTAATAATATCAGTTTCAGTAAAATCACTATATGAATTACTTATCTCCGCCAATTCTACAATTTGAGAGCCATTCTTTTCCTGACCATTAGCAGTGGTAAAACCTTTATAATATTTTACTTTATCTACAAAGCGATAGTCGGAAGCTCTGATATTCAATCTTTTTTCAAGAAGAACCTTATTTCCAAGTATTTCTACATTCTGAGGATTTGATAAACCTTTTTCTTTATCCAGTCTGTTTCGTGCATATATATGTTCTATATCGAATTTGTTTTCCAATGACAATAATGATTGATTATCATATTGAAAAGCCCACCAAGTAATCATTGATTTTGTAATCGCACGACTATTATTGAATGCATAATTTGTTATTTGCGCACGATAACGTTCTTCTGAAAATTTGAAATCTGAGAATGTTACATCTTCTCCTCTGATTATCTTAACCATTTCTGCATATACAGGAGTACGCAAAGAGTTAACACCTGGATTAGTTATAGCATAAGCCCATATGAAAGCTGTTATACAATCCAAGAAACGACAAAAAGCATTTTCTTCTATTTCATCATTTTCATTACGATGGTACATAAAATACACAGAAGTGATATACGTCCACATTCCATTAGGAGCATAACTAAGTACGAACAAACGCTTTAGGACTTTATCTGAGAAACGTTCTGTCTCCTGATTGTTAACATCTTGCCAAAATTTGGCAAGGCTTACAAGATTACTCAATGTCTTTGGCTGATGCAAAAGAGGATAACTGCCATCTCCTTCATAAAACTTGCGCAAAGCTTCTGTTGTTGATGATTTTATCTCTGCAAGTGCTCGTTCATAATACATATATCTTGTAAACAATTCATCTAATGGTGTACCATAAATTGGATGAAACACTTCGCTAGTAATCTTATCTAGATCTTTCCACGTTTCTATAAATTCATCTTTTTTACCAAACGATGAATAATATTTATAAAGTTGCGCCTTAAAAATATCTGCATCAGAGAGAGGTTTCCCTCTATCATTCAAGGTTGAGAAAATTCTTAATGCCGTATTTTGTGATTCCGCCTCTATTGGTAAAAGGACACAGTTATTCAACACACGAGCCGGGAAATATGCAAAATAAGATGGATAATTACTTAGAAAAGCATCTATCTTTTCAACGAAAAAATTGAAATTCTTTGCGTAACGACTTTTTTTGCCAATTCCTTGTCCATCTTTCAATATTGCAATAAACTCTTCTTTATCTTCATCCGTAGCAACCTGTGAATTGATTTTCAGAGCAGATGTTTCAAACTCCCCAAATTCATTAGCTCTCCAAATACATTTTTCAATATCCTCCTTCATCCGTTTTGAGCGAGAGTCTTTCATACTACCTAGTTTATTATAAAAAGCCCTTAACAAAAGCATAAGTGTCGTTAAACGTTGCTGCCCATCAATTACCTCCATTTGGTTTCTATTCTTAAATGTTACTATAGGACCAAGGAAATACTCTTCATCGTCAATAAATTGGTCACAGTCATCATTTGGGAAAGAGAACGAAAACAAATCATCCCATAAAGTTTTACACTCCATCTCACCCCACGCATATGGGCGTTGGTAATCAGGTATAAGGAAGTTGTATTTCGATTCTTGAAAAAGGCTTTTCACCTTTTTCTGTTCAATATTTAAGTTTGCCATCTTATTGCTTATTTTTATATTCTAATCAATTAAACTCAATAATAACATCAGAAAGGCTTGTATATTATTACCTATCTTTTTTATC
>CAJMOO010000157.1 GCA_905215045.1 uncultured bacterium
TTGGAAATGAAGAGAAGATCGATCAGAATAAAGAATATTTTGATGAAGTAAAACATGTACTATAGAGAAAACAGGGAAAGGACAATTTATGGCAAATGAATTTAAATCCGGTTTTGTAACATTTATTGGACGACCAAACGTTGGAAAGTCAACATTAATGAACCGTCTGATCGGACAGAAGATCGCGATCACATCAAGCAAACCGCAGACAACAAGAAATCGTATCCAGACAGTGTACACCGATGAAAGAGGGCAGATCATCTTCCTTGATACACCAGGGATCAACAAGGCGAAAAATAAACTTGGAAACTATATGTTACAGGTTGCAGAACGAACATTAAATGAAGTCGATGTCGTACTTTGGTTAGTAGAACCAAGTACGTTCATCGGTGGTGGTGAAAAATATATCATTGAACAGTTATCTAAGATCAAAACACCGATCATTTTAGTCATCAACAAGATTGATACAGTAGAAGAAAAAGACATCTTAGAAGCAATCGATACATACAAAGATGTATGTGAATTTGCAGAGATCATCCCGGTATCTGCATTGAAAGGCAAGAATACGGATGATGTCATCGACAGTATTTACAAATATTTAGATGAAGGTCCAATGTACTTTGATGAAGATACGATCACAGATCAGCCAGAGAGACAGATCTGTGCAGAATTGATCCGTGAGAAGGCCCTTCGTCTGTTAAGTCAGGAGATCCCACACGGAATTGCGGTTGTCATTGATGCGATGAAAGTCAGACGTCATGGACATATCGTGGATATCGATGCAACGATCGTATGCGAGAGAGATTCCCATAAAGGGATCATTATCGGAAAGCAGGGATCTATGCTTAAGAAGATCGGTACACAGGCAAGGATCGAGATGGAAAATCTTCTGGATATGAAAGTAAATCTTCAGTTATGGGTTAAAGTCAAGAAAGACTGGAGAGACAGCGATATGCTGCTTAAGAACTATGGATATGATAAGAAAGAAGTATAAAGATGTCACAAGAGATCAAAGTGACGGGAATGGTCTTACAGGCTGGCAATATTGGGGAGTATGATAAGCGGATCGTACTTCTTACAAAAGAACGTGGAAGGATCTCGGCATTTGCAAGAGGTGCTAAAAAAGCAACCAGCCAGTATGCGGCAGCCTGTCAGCCATTTACGTTTGGAGAGTTTTCTTTATATGAGGGAAAAAATTCTTTTAATCTGATGTGGGCAGGGGTTGAGAATTATTTTGATACTCTGAAAAAAGACCTGGATCTCATTTATTATGCGAGTTATTTTTGTGAACTTTCATCCTATCTGACAAGAGAGAATAACGATGAGTTAGAAATCTTAAAATTACTCTATCAGACACTGCGTGCATTAGAAAAAAAGACGATCAATATTGAATTGGTCCGCTGTATTTATGAGATTAAGATCCTTGCATTATATGGAATCGGAATCGAAGCATCCAGATGTGTAAAATGTGAGAGCAGTGAAGATCTGATCTGGTTTGATGCAAGAGAAAGCGGAGTGGTATGTAACAAATGTGAACATGGGAAAGTGAAAGTAAGTCCTGCAACATTATATACACTTCAGTACATTCTTTACAGTTCGATCGAGAAGCTTTATACCTTTAAAGTCAGTGCGGATGTTTTATGGAAATTAAAAAAGATCATTCGCGAATATATGCGTTATCATGTGAATCATGAATTTAAATCTTTGTTATTTTTATAAGATCAGATTTTAACGAAAAAGAGTGAATAAAAAAAGAGCCGGTCATCCGGCTCTTTCAGACTGTAGACAAACTAGGTGCTGGGATCATCCCAGCACCATTTTTTCCTT
>CAJMOO010000158.1 GCA_905215045.1 uncultured bacterium
ACTGGGAAGGATGGAAGAAACTGACAGAAAGACTTGGAGATAAAGTACAGTTAGTAGGAGATGACTTATTTGTAACAAATACAGAAAGACTTTCTAAAGGTATCGAAATGGGAGCAGGAAACTCTATCCTGATTAAATTAAACCAGATTGGATCTATCTCTGAAACATTAGAAGCGATCAAGATGGCACACAAAGCAGGATACACAGCTGTAACATCTCATCGTTCTGGAGAAACAGCAGATACAACGATCGCAGACTTAGCCGTCGCATTAAATACATGCCAGATCAAGACAGGAGCACCTTCAAGATCAGAACGTGTTGCGAAATACAACCAGTTATTAAGAATCGAAGAAGCTTTAGGAGACAGTGCCGTATATCCTGGAATTAAAGCCTTCAACGTAAAATAAGAAGAACGCAATTATAAAAAACGTAAATAATAGCACTTTTAAGTCTCTGGATTTAGTATCCAGAGGCTTTTTCTTTGATTTTTTACAAAAAAATATAAGAGAGTATGTTATAATAGAAAGCACTTATTTGGATAGAAATGTAACACATTCTTATAATCAGAATATTGCATTATCAATTATTTCACAGGCAAAAGAAAAATTTTATGATATGTTTTGCCAGTTGAAAAAAGAAATAGATGAAAATTGGATATAAAAAAATCCGGCAAACACAAAAATGTAATGCCGGATTCTTTTATTTACTATATTATTATGAAATATGTATCACGGATATCCTATCCCCAAACTTCCTCAGCAATCTCCTTAATAAGAGTCATCTTCTTCCACTGATCTTCATCAGTTAAGATATTTCCTTCTTCTGTAGAAGAGAAACCACACTGAGGACTTAAGCAAAGCTGGTCAAGTGCAACATACTGAGCCGCCTCTTTAATACGTTCTTTAATCTCAGTTTTATCTTCAAGTTCTGGATCTTTAGAAGTAACAAGACCTAACACAACCTTCTGATCTTTGATAAAACGTAATGGTTTGAAATCACCGGAACGGTCACTATCATACTCTAAGAAGAAACCATCGATCTTACATCCACCGAATAAAGTCTCAGCAACTGGCTCATAACCACCAGAAGAGAACCATGTAGAACGGAAGTTACCACGGCAGATATGCATTGTAATTGTCATATCCTCAGGTTTTGCTTCTAAAGCTTCATTGATCATCTTCACATAATTTTTCGCAATCTGGTCAAGATCAAGCCCACGACTAGCATAATCATCACGTTTGCTCTGATCACAGAATTCACCCCAAGATGTATCATCAAACTGAAGATAACGGCATCCACGCTCGTAGAATGCTTTGATCGCTTTCTGGTAAGCAAGAGCGATCTCATGATACAGATCATCTTCGTTTTTATAGCGATCGATCGCTTTGTAAGTTTCACTACCACGAACACAGCAAATCAGATGAAGCATTGCAGGAGAAGGAATTGTCATCTTGCAGTCAACATCCCCAGCAATTTCTTTCAAGTAAGAGAAATGATCTAAGAATTCACTGTTTTCATCAAAATCAATTTTGTCAACAATCTCAAGAGTTGCGGCTTTTGGCTGATGTCCCTTAAAAGCAACAGACCAGTGATCAGCTTTGATCTCCTCGACTCCGACTAAGGAAGCAAGGAAATCAAGATGCCAATAGCGACGTCTTAATTCTCCGTCAGTAACTGCTTTTAATCCAACAGCTTTCTCTTTTTCAACTAACTCTTTGATCGCTTTATCTTCAACTTCACGCAACTGGTCTGCAGATAAAGTTCCTTCTGCATATTCAGCACGTGCATCTTTTAAATAATCTG
>CAJMOO010000159.1 GCA_905215045.1 uncultured bacterium
TACGTCGTAACTTTGATGTGAACGAACGCGATCCTCTTGAAATATTTGTAGATGACGATAAGATTATTTTAAAGAAATATAATCCTGCAGATATTTTTACTGGAGAAGATATGGATGATCTGATTGACTACAAAGGAAAGAAAGTCTCAAGAAAATCTATCATTGAATTAGCTAAACTTGCTGGATTCGAAATTACTGAAGCGTAATTTTTTGGATCATTTCAATAAAGACAAACAAAAGGTATGGGAATTGATATTATTTTCCCATACCTTTTTTGTTGATATATTTTTATTCCTCTTCCAACAACTGCTGATAAATCTCTCTCTTACCAACACCTCGATCTTTGGCTACCAGTTTCATCGCTTCTTTCTTTGAATATCCCTGATCCATATAACGGTTCATATGCTCTGACAATGGAATCTTTAGAAATTCTTCCTGACTCTCTTCTTTTAATTCTTGAAATGATTTTCCTTCTATGATCATCACACATTCGCCTTTTGGCGGATTTTCTCTATGATAGGCAAGGATTTCCCCAAGTGTTGATTTAAAAACGCTCTCATGCTTCTTTGTGAGTTCTCTGCATAATGTCATGGATCTGTCTCCGAGCACTTCATGTAGTTCTTCCAAAGTCCTTACTAAACGATGTGGTGCTTCATAAATGATAATAGATCTTGTCTCATTTTCCAGAGAATCAAGAATCTGTTTTCTTTCTTTTTTATCTGATGGAAGAAATGCTTCAAAACAAAATCTTCTTGTTGGCTGCCCAGAGATGATCAGTGCATTGATCAACGCACATGCTCCCGGTAATGCAGTAACTGTGATTCCTGCTTCATGGCACTGTCTTACCAATTCTTCTCCTGGATCTGAAATTCCCGGTGTCCCAGCATCTGTAATGAGTGCGATATCTTTTCCTTCCTGCAACTGCTTTACAAGAACTTTTGCTTTCTCCACACGATTATACTCATGATAACTTGTCATCTTTGTCTTAATTTCAAAATGATTTAATAATTTGATACTGTGCCTTGTGTCTTCCGCTGCGATCAGATCAACTTCTTTTAATGTGTTTATCACACGAAAAGTAATGTCTTCCAGATTACCAATCGGTGTCGCACACAAATATAATGTTCCACTCATGCTTATTCCTCCGGATTCATTCCATAAATCTTATAAATTTCTTCTGTGTATTTTCCTTCTTTTTGATAAACGATCAATGGAGGCTCAACTGTCATTCTTGACTTTCCGCCTTTTACTGCTTCTAATAAAAATATATTCGGTTCTTTATCAATGTATGGATGCACAAAACGGATTCTTTTTGGCTCTAATCCATCCTTAGACAGCTGGCAT
Organism: uncultured bacterium; assembly: GCA_905215045.1. The sequence goes on from CAJMOO010000159.1 coordinate 1,345, forward strand.
AAAATCTCTGACAATCTGAATGTTCTGTGTACCAGAAACAGCTTTCCTTTATTCTTTAAAAGCTTTTTAGCTGCTGCCGTGATATCCGCAAATGTACAAAGTATCTCATGTCTTGCGATTGCTTTCGTCTCCGACGGATTCTTAAGTCCATGCTGTCCGATCATATATGGTGGATTTGATGTGATCGTGTCAAAACTATCATGCGAAAAAATCGCAGAAGCCTCTTTGATATCACCCTCTACGATCTCTATCTTATCTTCTAAATGATTTAATTTGACACTTCTTGCCGCCATCTCCGCCATCTCTGGCTGTATTTCAAGCCCTGTAAGATGAACGGCCTTCGTCTTTGCCTCCATCAAAATTGGGAGGATTCCAGTCCCCGTACCGAGGTCTAGAACTCTCCCAC
>CAJMOO010000160.1 GCA_905215045.1 uncultured bacterium
TTTTAGAATTAAAATTAAATTTGGAGGGTAATATGGCAGACAAAATACAAAATGCCTATAAAACATCAAAAAATATTCTTGCAAAGAAAGGGTGGTTTTCTCCACCGTTTCAGACGGAGAAAGAGCTGAGAAATATCCTTCAAAAACTATATAAAGAAACAGATGTCCATGTTGATGGTTCCATGGTATATTTCTATTGCGTGAAGTAATGCAATGATGATGATTCATTATAAAGTTTCAGATGATAAGTCTGGAACTTTATTTTTTATCCAAATGGATTACCAAGGTCCATTCGGGTATGGATAAAGCTTAATTCTCATGGTAAGATATAAAAAAAGTTAGAAACGACTAACGAAGAAAATATAGCTATATGAAGGGAATGAGAAGAAATTTGAACGTGAATGAAATTGCAAGCCTTGGAAGTAATGTGAAACCTGTGATTCAGAATGAGAATTGCTCTGTTCTTATGTTAAATGATGCGGCAGGAGAGGGCGTTATGACGGTTTACCATCGAAGAATTTTCCTCTATGTATGAGATTCCACTGACAACTATGAAAAATGCTTCAAAGATGTTTATGGAGATTCTATTTATTCTTATCAGAAGAGGTACCGCATGAATCTGGCTGCAAATATGCTGTTACAGGATAAAGAGAAAGAAGTACAGGAGATCGCCGCAAGTGTAGGATATGAAAATCCGGGAAAATTTTCATCTGCATTTCGAAGTGTGATGGGGCTGTCTCCGGCAGAGTACAGATTCAGAAAGGAAACATATGATGGAAAATAAAAAAGTATCAGATTGCCTGATAGAAAATATTTGTTCCATCAGGCAATCGTATGTAAACATTTCTATAGTTCTGATTATTCCTCAGGTTCTTCAGAAACAGAATCTTTCTTTTTTCTGGATTTACCAGAAATCATTTTATGACCGGAGTAGATTGCCATAATCATACAGAGAAGAGAGCTGCAAGCAAAATATTTGTGAGCCGTTTTCATGTTTTTATAGCCGGTATAAAAGGTTCCAATCATGGCTGCTAATGCACCAAGTGACCAATATTTATGTGTTTTCATTTGAATATACCTCCTGTGTTTTTTATATAATACCTCTTTTTGGAAAGTATGAAAACAGGGAAATTTATAAATCATGTTCTTTCTCAATCTGTTGTTCCTGTTCGTGACTCTCCCCAAGGATCATATCAATATTGGCAGACACGGTACGAAACTTCCGTTCATAATCCCGGTGGTTAGAAAAATCCTCTTGTTGTGTATACAAAGTAAAAAGCAGTAGTGATAATCTGGATATGCCATAGTAGATAAAAGACAACTGATTTTGATATTTATCTCCTGGTGGGAGAAGATGGATATATGGAAATAGATATCTGCTTTCCGTTGAAATAAAATACCCTCCACTATAACACCAATGTTTTTATTGGTGGTATTCTTTTTGAGTAAAAAAGATGGAGGTACAGTAAGGTGTCTATACTTGGATATAATCCGAGGGCAGACTGTTGTCGCCTTTTCCAAAAGGTTGGTGTTCAGTTTCAGGAATGCAGTACGTCATTGAAGACACCAAAATTCAAGTGGAACACGAATGTTGCCGATGACAGATGAAGTTTATGAATGTTTTGCACAGATTGTGAAAAACCGTAAAAAAGTAAGGGTTGAGCCGATTATAGATGGATAT
>CAJMOO010000161.1 GCA_905215045.1 uncultured bacterium
CCAATGTTGGGAACTTAGCGTCAACTTAAGAACTTTAAATCGATTTACTTGTTCTTTGAAAATCAAATAGTAAAAATATACAATTTCGAGCGTAAAATATCAGCACTATGTCTACTTGACAAATTGGTCAAAATTTGCGGCGCAGCCTCTTGAATATATACTTTTTTAGGAGGTAATGCCATGAATTATTATGATTTAATTTCTTTGATTTTGACACAGCTACATGAACGGATTAATTCCGATGAATTTCTTGAACGATTTCGACGTCCAAATTCTTTTGTGCGATATCGTAAACTGACATTGAAACAGGTTGTTGCTTATCTTGTCCATTCAAAAAAACGTTCCATGGATATTGAATTGTCTGATCTTCAGCGCCAGCTTCCGGACATTGATTTTCCTGATGTTTCCAGGCAGGCTGTTTCAAAAGCCAGAAAAGGAATTCTGCCGGATCTTTTCAAAGAACTTTTGGATAAACAGGTTGAAATGGTTTATACACACCTTGACTGTCCAAAAAACTGGTTTGGATACCGTGTTTTTGCTGTTGATGGGTCTACACTGGAGATTCCCTTGTCCAATGATACCTCTGCGGAATTTGGGGCTATTACCAGCTGCAACAATCATGATGTTTTCTGGGTTGAAGGTCTGCTCTCAACTATTTATGATGTCTTTCTCGACCAGATAATTGATGGACAGATATATACGAAAGCGGCCGGCGAACGTGATCCGGCAAGAGAGCACTGGACCCGGCTGCAGGAACTGAACCTTGCCGACAATGCCCTGCTCATTTTTGACCGTGGATATTACTCAAAAGAATTATATGAGGACCTGGTTTCCAATGGATGCAACGTTTTGATGCGTTTAAGAAAAGACAATAAATTTTGCAAATTAGGTTCCGATGATTTTTCATGGACAGCTACTTCCGCAAATGGCAAACCGATCCTTTACCGGGTTGTAAAAGTTCCTCTGCCCCAAAAGTCCAAGGAAGCAAATGAGTATCTGGTAACTAATATTATAAATCCATCTATCTCTCCATCCTTGTTATATAACCTTTATTTTGAACGCTGGAATATCGAAACAAAATACAGGGAACTAAAAGACTGGTGGGAACTGGAAGAATTTACAGGGACAAGCTGTAATTCTATTGAGCAGGAATTATATATAAACCTGTTATTCTCCAATATTGCAGCGCTTGTCAAAACAGAAGCTGACAACATTGTAAGGGAAAAAGCATTTGTAAAAAACAAATGGGCATATCAGGCAAAAAGGACTTTTATCATAGGCGAAGTCAAAGCTCTTATGCCCAAGTTCCTTTTTATGTCCATGGAAATACTGCCAGTTATCATGAATTTAATCATAAAAGCATCAAAAAAGCGTTCACAGATTCACCCTGGCAGATGCTATGAACGCTCTAAAAAGAACAGAGACCGGAAACACATTCACACAAGAAAATCCGTTCTCTAAACACATACACAAGATATAGCCATTTTGAAAGGCCTATCCTGTATAGGTCTATTAAACTATACCATAAATTCTGCAATAAGGCGATATAATTTTTTACTATTTAATTTTTAAAGAACATATTTTAATACATACAGGTATAATTCATTTAAGTTGACGCTAAGTTCCCAACATTGGG
>CAJMOO010000162.1 GCA_905215045.1 uncultured bacterium
CGAATGATCTGAATATCTATAAATATCTGACATATCTCTTATCACAACGGCCAAATGATAAAATGTCAGATGAACAGCTGGAACAGCTTGCTCCATGGAGCGAGACTGCAAAAGCGAACTGCCAAAACTAAAATAAAGTAAAACGCTTGCATCTATCATTTTGATGCAAGCGTAATTCATGAGTAACGTAGCAATATTTTGCACTTACTTTTGACAATCTTTATGTAATCGAATACGCTGACAATTTAGAAGAAGCAATGAATAATAGATTTGAAGATACTGATTGCTTTACTGATGAATTGACAGATCATGAATTATTACTTGCAATCCATACATGGATTGACAGATATGCATGAACACCAATCGTTACAGGGTGAACACCCTAATCCCAAGTAACCGTTAAAAAGTGAACACCCTGGGCTTTCTACCGTTAAAAGGTGAACCCTCAGGGTTCATGATAATATACTACCTTCTATGGATAGGATATACCGGCTATTTTGGTATACGGCTACCGCGTATTCGTCTACCAGACGTCTACTTTTGACGTCCGCGTTTTGACGCAATTTGCAGCGTTTTGCATAAAGTGTAACGATAGGTGGATATATTATCGTTAAATAGTCCGCATACTGCGGAAAAACACGCCCTTTGAGGGCATTTAAGGAGGAAAATATGAGCATTCGAGTGCTTTTTATCTGCCACGGCAGTGTTTAAGGGACGGGGCAAAAGCCTTGATTTTATTGGGCTTCTTGGATAGAAACGTAAAATTTACACCTTATTTACACCTTTGGAAGATCGGATCGGAATAATATAATTTGCTAATCTGTGTTGATTTTTTTATGATTGAGTATAATAAAAGCAAGAACAGAAATGTTCTCGATGTAAGAGCATCATTAAAAGTTGGGCTGCAGATGGAGCAGGGTAAACTTCCATCTCATTAGATGTCTTAACTGGGCATCGAGCCTGGCAGCTTGGATAAAGCTGTAGTCCACGTGGGGGACTTAATGATTTTCACGTCGTTATGGGTATCTTAACTGGGCACCGAGGCTGACAACCAGCAGAAAACTCTTTTACAAAAGTAATTCTCAGAAGAGTGTGGTTTAATGCCACACTCTTTTTGGCATGTGAGGTATAAGTGGCAACAAAGGTAGATAAGAAAAACGTAATACGACAAGGTATTACAGAGGCGGAAATCGTATATTTCCAAAATTTGGCAGGTAAAACATTTCTGTATGTTTGTGGAGATGAATATTTTGAAGTTTCTTTTCCAATAGATCACTTTCTACATTTAACAGGAGTGGAGACAAGACTTTCGGCCAAGGATTTTTATAAGAATGCAAAAAAATCTATTCTTACAAATAATCAGTTCTATTTTGACGCAAGACATGTATATGCAAATGCCAAAAGGAAACTTCCGTGTTTAAAACGCTTGCCGGAATTAACGAATGAAATGGTATGTGTTCTAAAAAATATGGAAACCATGACAATTACATATAAACTCAGCGTTACAAATTTGGAATTTACAGGAAGTGTGACAAGAAAGCCAAAACGGTATACTGGGAAAAAAGAT
>CAJMOO010000163.1 GCA_905215045.1 uncultured bacterium
ATATTTATATTCAGATCATGACCCGGTATATGTGAAGTTTGAATTGAATAAGGAGCTTCCTGTATACTTTAAATAGAGCAAGAGATTGATGAAAAAATACCTCAAGTAAAATTAGATTGTTACTGACAGATTGGTTCAAGAGTCTTGATTATAATATACTTAACAAGGAAGTCGGCACGATGGAGCAAACCCATCCGCTCCGGCGAATGCTTAACGAAAAATAGTCGTTCTACACTTACCAGAGGCAGGACAGCTATTTCGTTGTGTTAAATTCCGTGTAGGTATCCATAAAAATCGCATTGGCTTTCATCAATATAAATAATGTTGTTTCTTTGAAAGTATTGATAGAACCTTTTGACACCTTTGACCGGCACAGGCACAAGGATAACATTCATTCCTTTTATAATCTCAAAAGGGTTTCTTGTTTTGTGTTTTTGACAAGCGAATTTACAAAAAAAACCTATGATTTTGATATCATTTTAAATGAAAAGGAGATGACGTATATGAAAAAAGAAGATTGTGGAATAAATTCGAAGGTGAGGAATGTATGAATAATACAAAGAGAAACTTGTTGATATCTTTTGGAATGTGGCTGGTATTTGAGGGGATTGCGATCACACTCTGGATCACGAAGGATAATATTTTTTATCTTTTGAATTTCAGTTATATTGGAATATCGATCACACTGGGGCTTATATTGTTTCAGTTTGATTATAGACATGCACGTAGGATCGTTCAGCTTCTGGTCGGTATGTATATGCTGGTTTATCTAGGACTGATATGTCAGGAAAATATGCAGATAGAAGGCTTTTGGTATTATCTGTTTACAGGAGTTTTTGAAGCAGCTACCATTCATTACGCTATCGCTAAAATATTTGGTCCCATTTTGTTTGGAAGAGGATGGTGTGGATATGCATGCTGGACAGCTATGGTGTTAGATTTCCTGCCATATAAAACGCCTCAGACGGAGAGAAAGAAGATTGGATTTGTCAGATATATCACTTTTGCGATAGCATTTATCTTTGTGGCAGTACTTTTCTTAAGTCACACCCGGAATCTGGAAAAGATTATGTTTATAGCTTTTATTGTTGGAAATATCTTGTATTATGCGATCGGAATTATTCTGGCATTCCTATGGAAAGATAATAGGGCATTTTGCAAATACATTTGCCCGGTGACTGTTTTTTTGAAACCAATGAGTTACTTTTCAGTGTTTAGAGTAAAGTGTGATAAAGAAAAATGTATTTCCTGCGGAAACTGTAAGCAGGTCTGTCCAATGGAGGTAGATGTCACGGATAATTCAAGAAAAAGAGAAAATGGGACGGAATGCATTTTATGTATGGAGTGTGTCAAAGCGTGTCCCCAAAAAGCATTATAAGAAAAATCCCATAGATAATTTAATCAAAGATAGAGAAAGTCATTATGATGATTTGTTGCAATATGTAAGTAGATCATCATAATGGCTTTTTTATTGTTAGGCTTTAAGCCTGTTCAGCACAGTGGAGTTTCTCAGAAGAG